>JAYRQH010000387.1:0-2031 GCA_041910715.1 Bergeyella sp. | reverse complement strand
CCATTTGGTATCGAAAAATTCGGTGGTCTTATATTGTTGGTGGCATTTTGGGAGTCGCTGCAAGTGTTGCTTTCAATTGGTTGTATTTTGGCGAAATAGTTAATAACACCATTGTCGCAAAAAGTGTGGCTTATAACGAAATTTACAGTTTAGGTCAGAAATTCGACTTTTTTTGGATGAATTTTGGAAACTATTGGGGAATGCTTAAACTTCCAGGTAGTTTCAATCCATTTACAGTGATTGTTTTAGTGTTTGAATTAGCTTGTTTTGCGATGCTTGTGAGGAAAAGTGAAACCAGAAATCGTTTTCTCATAATAATTTTTGCTTTTGGATGGGTAAAGCAAATTATCTTTTTGTCGCAGCGTAGTTATTTTGATTGGTATTATTGGGTGCCACAAATTCTACTGTTTGTTCCCATTCTTGTTTTTTTGCTTGAACAAAAATTAAGAAGAGGTATATGGATGAGTTTGCTTATTCTGTTCTATATTCTTCCTATGTTGGCATTTCAAATCGTTCATTCGATTGCCACAGGAAATGGTGAGTGGAATTACCGACGCCAAATTGGATTGTTTCTCAATCAGTACGAAAGCGATAAAAACCAGTGGATTTTTTTAGAGCCTGCTGGCTTTGTTCCTTATTTTTCCGGTTTGAAAACCATTGACGAAGTAGGTTTGGTTGATAAAATCGTTCAGGAAGAAATCATCAAAGATCGTAAAAACTATAAAGTACACACGATTGAAAATCGAAAACCAAAATACCTACTTTCATATAAAGATCTTTTTGTGGGAGATGACAATCAGTATTACAAAACGCATTATAAATTAATCAAAGAGTTTCGAATTGAAGATCATTTGGAAAGTAAGAATCGTCTTTTAGAGAAAATTTACAAACTAAAACCATCGGGCACCGACTACAATTTATATGAACGAATCCGTTAATTATTGTGCATTTCTGCGGGGCGTAAACGTCAACGGAACCACTATGAAAATGGCGGAAGTTTGTCACCTTTTTACGAAATTAGGATTGGATCATGTAACTTCTGTACTTGCCAGCGGAAATATTCTCTTTAGTTCGAATCGGGATCTAAATGAACTACGCAACTTGATTGAAAATCAGCTTTCGGATCATTTTCAATACGATGCCCATGTTTTTCTAAAATCAAAACTGGAATTGGAATCGATTGTAAAAAATGTACCATTTCAGAAACAAAACGATTGTCAAACCTACGTTTTTATCGCTGATGAAAAAGAAACACAAGAAATTTTCTTTGAATATGAGAAATGTGAACATCAAACTAATGAAAGCGGAAGCATAATCAACACCACATTCTATTGGCAACTACCTAAAAAGCAAACTTTAAATTCAGAATTTGGAAAAATTTTGGGTAAGAAAAAATTTAAAGATAAATTTACTTCTCGAAATATCAACACCGTCGAAAAGATTGTGGCGAAATTTTAGGGTATTAAAAAAACAATTATTAGTACATAAATAAAATACTTAAAATGCTATTAAACGTAGATAAAATACATCATCGCGACTCTAAAAATTTCTTTTTAATTGCAGGACCTTGTGCCATCGAAAATGAAGAAACACCTTTTGAAGTTGCAGAAAAAGTTGTTGCTTTGTCCAACCAATTCAACATTCCGTACATTTTTAAGGGTTCCTTCAAGAAAGCCAATCGCTCTCGAGTGGATTCTTTTACGGGAATTGGAGATATAAAAGCCTTGGAAGTTATAAAAGCAGTGGGCGAAAAATACAATATTCCAACCACCACCGACATCCATGAAAATGAACATGCGGCTATGGCGGCAGAATATGTTGATGTCTTGCAAATTCCCGCATTTTTAGTGCGCCAAACGGATTTATTAATTGCTGCAGCAAAAACAGGGAAGACCGTAACACTGAAAAAAGGTCAGTTTTTATCGCCAGAATCCATGCAGTTTGCCGTTCAGAAAGTGATTGACTCAGGAAATGATAAAGTGGGTATCATCGAACGCGGAAATTCATTTGGTTATACAGACCTTGTTGTTG
>JAYRQH010000386.1:0-1998 GCA_041910715.1 Bergeyella sp. | reverse complement strand
TTTCATAAGGCAATAAGCATAAATATCAGCAACACTTCGTATTGAGATATTGTGCTAGATAATTTTCTGAAGTTTTGGACTGCGTGATATCCGCTACCAAAACACCATCGGGATTTAGATTAATAAATTCAGGATTTTTTACGGCTGGGAATGTGAAGTTATTTTTGGACTTCGCATTTACCCAAACGGTCTTGCGGGTGGCTTTTCCATTTTCGAAAATATCCAAGGTTAACGGAAACTCAAACAGCGGAGTTTGATTTTGATTGATCGATAGGGTAACCTCTTTTTTTACGGGCTCCAAATGGCTTGTGTACGACAATTTCGGATGACCATTACTGAAGTACCATTGATTAAAAAACCAATTTAGGTCTTTACCCGAAACTTTTTCCATGGCAAGTCGAACTTGATGTGCTTCGCCCGTTCCGTATTCATTGGCTTTGAGATATTCAGTCATTCCCGCAAAGAAAGCTTCATCACCAATATAATTTCGCAACATATGCAGAATACTTCCTCCTTTATTATAGCTCACCAAATCAAAAACATCCTCTCTCGAAGCATAATTAAAACGAACTAAATGTTTTGAATAATCTTCGGGATTGTGAAGGTAACGTCCAATGTCGGTAAGCTTATGATATTCAGCATCATCTTTACCATATTGATGTTCGAACCAAAGATATTCCGAGTAATTGGCAAACGACTCGTTAACCGTTAAATTGCTCCAACTTTCCGCCGTTACCAAATCACCAAACCAATGATGAAACAGCTCGTGTGCAATGGTTGCTTCCCATTTGTTTTCATCTTTAAGATCTTCGGCAGTTTGCTGCGCCGAATCATCGTGCAGCGTCGCCGTTGTATTTTCCATCGCTCCTGAAACGTATTCTTGAGCGGTCATTTGCGAATATTTTGGCCACGGATATGGATAGTTTAATTTCTTTGAATAAAAATCCATCATAGCCGGTGTATTCCCGAAGATACCTTTTGCATAAGGCTCATAGGGTTTTTCTACGTAATAGTCTACAGGAATTCCATTCCACTGATCTTTCACTACGGCGTATTCGCCTACCCCCATAAAAAACAGGTAGGGCGCATGTTTCTTGTTCATCACCCAGTGGTCGGTTCGTTGTCCATTGCTTTCTTTCTTAGACTCTTTTAAAAGTCCGTTCGACAAGGTAACATATTGGTCCGGAACGGTCATGTAAATCTCCTGCGTTGTCTTTTGATTTGGTTTATCAATAGTCGGAAACCACGCTGATGAAGACTCCGTTTCGCCTTGCGTCCAAATTTGCAACGGTTTCTGAGGATCGTTCTTTTGCGCATTAACAAAATACAAACCTTTGGCGTCATTAATTGCTGAACTTCCTTCCTGTTTTACCTCATTCGGCTTTGCAGTGTATTTTATATAGACTGTATATTCTTGATTTCGGCTGTACGTTTTATCCAGATTAATCTTTAAGATGTCTTTTTGATAATCAAATTTCAGCGGTTGCTTTGATCCGCCTTTATCCAAAGCTACTTCATGAATAAGCATCGACTTTGCATTGAGCACTAAGGAATCGCTCGTGTAAAAATAGGGACTCGCCGTAAGCCATTCTTCACCATTGAGCTGTTCTTTCTCAAAATTAAAATTGACTTTTAGTTTAGTATGCTTTAAGTCCGTCCATTTGGTATGACTTGCCCTGTAAACGCCTTCTCTACCCGAAGTTTCAGTTTGCGCATGAGCCAATGCAGGTGTAAAAAGTACTGCTAAAAATAATGCAGCTGTAAAAATTTTATTCATTAGTCGTTTTGTTTTCGTCTATAAAAAATGCCAGTAGTGGTACCGGCATCGCTTCATTATATTGCTACTGGAGCTTTTATTCCTGGATATGGATCGTAATTTTCTAACGTAAAATCGTCAAAATCAAAATCAAAAATATTCTTAATCTCAGGATTGATCTTCATGGTTGGAAGTGTTTTCGGGCTTCTTGCCAGTTGTTTTTTCACCTGCTCAAAATGATT
>JAYRQH010000385.1:0-11340 GCA_041910715.1 Bergeyella sp. | reverse complement strand
TGGCAGATAAAAACGTTCGACACCTTTATCCAAAGCCCTTTGAATCATTTCCTTTCTGTCAGCATCAAATTCTGTAGAATATAAGTGAGTGTGTGTATCAATCATGTTTCATAGATTTTAAAGGCTTCATAAAAAGGATCATAATGGAGCCTAACTGCAAGAGCGTCTGAATGCAACTGGTAATAATTTGCAAAATATTTTGCTGAAAAAAACCTTTAATATCAGCCAACATACCAATACTTCCGATTCCAAAAATAATCAGTAAAACATATTTCATCCAGGTATATCGCTTTCTAACCAAGAACGCCATAACTAAAAACAACAAAACCATGGTGACCAAAACAACATAAGCTATGGAATCTCTTATGAGAAGCGGATCAACAAAAAAGCTGATGACCATTAAAGCAACCGAAATAAGGATTAAGTTTGATGCAATTTTAAAATTCTGCTCCATTCTCAAAAATTTTATGTTTTACTTTAGCTTGTTGTACTTTGATGCGTTCCTGTAATTGTTCTTTAAATGCAATTGATTTCGGGTGTGATGCGTCGGCAATACGATGATTTAGACCTTGACTGATTTTAAAATTTTCACGGACAAATTCTTTCGTTTCTTCTGAAAAATAGGCGGAGGAAAACTTCTCAAAAACATAGTGTACCGCTTGCGAAGTTGGATGAATCATATCTTCTTGATAAAAGCGGTAATCCCGTAAATCATCCATCAACAATTCATAAACAGGAAGATAATGGCAGTATGCTAATTCTGAAATTGCATCGTGAACCGCCGATACAAGCTTGGCTTTACTCCGCATATTTTCGACCATCCCATCCTTGGTATGACGCACCGGAGAAATACTGAACAATATTTGAACATTATCAGGACAAATATCTTTTATGGACAAAATGGTCTCTTCAATATTCTCAACTAACTCCGAATGAGTGAGCAAGCGCTTCTCAAAGAATTTTCCTGGAATTTTATGGCAGTTGGCAACAGCAGTGTCTTTGGGAAGAAACTTGTATACAAAGGCAGTTCCGTATGTTATGATAACCCAAGAGGATTCCTGCAAAAATTGGTTTCCTTCTTGCGCGTTCGAATTTATTTTCTCTAATGTCTTATGGACATAATTGGAATTGAAGCTTGAATGATGTTCAAGAGATATAAATTCGTCATTATACGAGATTAAATCGTCTTCACGGTACACGTACGCATCATGAAGCCTTTGCAGTGCTACGCGAATGGAAAACGGATTAAAAATGGTACCGAACGGATTAGTGAGAGCTTGTATTTGACCTTTAGAGAAAAGTGACGCCATCTCTGTCGCAAAACAAGATCCCATAGTAAATATCTTATCTTCGGGTCCAATTTTCATTGGTGCTTCTGCGATCTGAACTTCGGTTCTGAATTTCATACTAAAAACAAAACCCCAATTTAATCCGAGTGATCATTATAAATTGGAGGTTTTTCTATTTTTTGGTTACAATTAACTTTCTCTTCTAAGTAAATAATTGGCAAGCTCGATAAAAGGACGCTTCTTTTCTTCGGGAGCGTCTATTTTATTAAGATACTCTTGCGCAATTTCGTTATGTTTCTGGATCAGTCGGAGTGCCAATTCATCAACCTTTGTTCTACGGAAAATCTTTTCAACACCGTAGATTTTATCAACGTTATCAGTCTTTTTGGTATACCAGTAATCCAATTCCTTCAATTCTTCAGGTGAAGCATATTCACGTGCTAATAGATATAGAACAGTTTTTTTATTCTCAAAAATATCGCCTGCATGTTTTTTTCCGAACGATGCCTGATCCCCAAAAACGTCCAAATAGTCATCCATTATTTGAAAAGCGATCCCTACGTGTTTTCCGAAATTAAAAATGGCTTTTGCATCTTCAAATTTTGCTCCAGCTATTAAAGCTCCAATTTCAAATGATGAAGCACTTAACAACCCTGTTTTATAGGTAATCATTCGGATGTAATCATCGTAGGTAACATCTTCCTGCGTCTCAAAATTGATGTCGTATTGCTGACCTTCGCACAGAAGTAAACCAGTATGTGTAAAGACACGGACACAGGCTTTGTACAGTTCTGGCTCCAAATCATCAAAAAACTTGTAGGCTTTTAGTAAAAGTCCATCGCCAGAAAGAATAGCTGTATTTAAACCATGAACGGTATGAATCGTCGGAACATTTCTGCGTAATGGCGCGTCATCCATGATATCGTCATGAATTAAGGTAAAATTGTGAAAATATTCAATCGCCAAAGCCGGTTTTACCGCCTTTTTTATATCACCACCAAAGAGATCATTTGCCATGAGAACCATAATAGGACGCAAACGTTTACCACCGTGGGAAATGATATAGTTCATCGGTTCATAAAGTTCTTTCGGTTTGTCCTTGAACATATACCTTTCTATTGCGTTTGCAATAAGCTCTTGATAGCGATCTAAAAATTCCATAATTTACTATTGTCAGACACAAAAATACGCATTTTTACCCCGTTAGTAAAATAAAAACTTTGCCTTTTGGGGCAAAGTTTTTTATTTGTTGAATTCTAAGATTTATTCTTGATTTATCCTTGGAACGGTAACGTAATCAGATAGCACAATCCGGCAATGAATGCTGATAACGGAATCGTGAGAATCCATGCCCATAATAAGCTTACGGTAACACCCCAACGAACGGCAGAAACACGTTTCGTTAATCCAACCCCAATGATGGAACCGGTAATGGTATGCGTTGTTGACACAGGAATACCGAAGTGATCCGTGATAAACAAGGTTAACGCCCCTGCCGTTTCAGCACTTACACCCTCCAGAGGAGATACTTTCGTAATCTTTGTACCCATCGTTTTAATGATTTTCCAACCGCCACTCATCGTACCTAAAGCGATGGCGATAAAGGAAACCAAAGGAACCCATAAATAATGGTCTGTGAAAAAGTTAAAACGTTCCGAAGATGGTAGATTAACATACAGAGGATCACTGATCATATTTACATGGTAATAAATAACGGCGGCACCAATGATACCCATAACTTTCTGTGCGTCATTCAAACCATGACCAATACTAAACAATGCCGATGACACCAACTGCATTCTTTTAAATGCTTTATCTGCTTTATGCGGATTGGATCTTTTGTAAAGATTAACAATAATAAGCGTGATGATAATCGAGATAATCATACCGATAATCGGTGCTAAGAAAATAAAGAGGAAAATCGGGATTACCTTGTCAAACTTGACGACACTTTGCGTGGCAAGCTGCTTGACGGCTGCTATAAACGTTTCCCAAACATTTAAATGCGGTTGTGTTGCAACGACATCTTGATAATCCAAAACCAGTGCGTGGGTAAGTGCTGCTCCTAAAAAGCCGCCAATCAACGTATGCGACGATGAAGAAGGAATCCCAAACCACCACGTAAATAAGTTCCATGCAATAGCTGCGATAAGTCCAGAGAAAATTACCTCAAGGGTAATAAAGTTTTCGTTTACCGTTTTGGCGATTGTATTTCCAATTTTGAAACCTCCAGGAAGAATATACGCCGCAAGAAAGAATGCCGCGAAATTCCACACCGCAGCCCAAAGAACCGCTTGAAAAGGAGATAAAACTTTAGTTGAAACGATAGTGGCAATCGAATTGGCAGCATCGTGAAAACCGTTGATATAATCGAAAATTAACGCTAGAACAATAATAATTATCAATAAAACTGGTAATTCCATTTCTGATATATATTTTTAGAGATAATTATGCGTATTTGATGATGATGTTCTCCATGATGTTGGCTACATCCTCAGCCTTATCGGTTACTTCTTCTAAATAGTTTAATACAGATTGTACTTTAATAATACGGATAGGATCGTTCGTTTCAAAAAGTCTCATTAAAGCCTTACTTTGAACGTCGTCTGCTAAATTTTCGAATGAATTAATTTTGATACAAGACTCTTTTACCGCTGCTGGGTTTTTGAAGTCTTTTAAATTCTCCACAGCAATCTGGATTTCCAAACATGCCTTGTGAATTAAATGAGAAAACTCGGCGTATTCTTTTGTTTCAGGCGTCTTGTAAAGGAAAATATATTTTGCCGATGCATATAGATAATCCGCAATATCATCTAATCCACTTGCCAATTGCGAAATATCTTCTCTATCAAATGGTGTAATAAAATTTTGCCCCAGTTCCACAAAAACTTGATGCGTATAATCATCATTTTTATGTTCGAAATCACTTATTTTCTGCATAAATGAATCATCATTTACGTCGAATTCCTGAATTCCATCGTGGAAAAATTTTGACATCTCTACGAGATTCTGTGCAATTTGATCAAACAGTACAAAAAATACTTTGTCTTTAGGTTGGAACGCTTTAAAAAGATTACCTATTCCCATTTTTTTTAATTTAAATTTCGTGGTGCAAATATCCGAATAAACGAGTTTTCTAAAGGAAATTGCGTGTTAAATTTCCTTAACATTCGCCTTAATCTGCCACGGGAACACTGCCGTCATGATCAAACAATTTCTGGCGGTCTAAAGTAAAATTAAGAGCTAAATAGGCGAAGTGATAATTGCGGTCGCCTTTAAGGGAAGAAAATTCTTTCTGCCACATATAGCCCATATTCGCATTCATAAAGTCATTGATTTGGTAACCAAAACCTCCAAATAATCGATTTCTCTTGAAAGTATCGGGATTCTTTGGACCCACAAAAACCTCTTCAAATGCATTTAAGAAAACAGTTCCTGGACGTACCTTTTCACTATTAAGTGGCACGGTAAGTGACAAGCGATATCGGTACCGTTCATCATTGGTATTCTCATCGGTTTGTGGAAAATTAAAGAAGCGCTTCTCTGCACGTAAGCGATGATCAAATTTTACTCTTCCTAAATTATGGCTGAAAATATATTGCAACCAAACCCGAATTTCGCGTTGGTAAAAATCACGATCACGGTAAGTTCCGTAGCGTCCCACTCCTACCAAAACTGCATTTTGTTTGTTAATATGATAGGTAGGCCCTCCCTTTATTTCGTAATAATCAGGTAACATAAAATCTTCTATCGAGCGCGACTGCAACTCAATGTAAGCCGACCATTTGCTGTTGTGTTTGTATGTTAACGATAGCATGTTGAAGTTAGAAGCATGCTCTTTAAAATCAGTTTGTGCGCTCAAACTCAGGGTCATACAGACCAATAAAAGGGGTATAAATTTCACGTTGATAAACTTTGTAAACCGCAAAGATACCACAAAACTATCAGTAAAAAAGAAAAAAGCAGCCGTAGTCCGACTGCTTTATGTGTTAACAAAATTTAATGTTATGCATTAGTTTGCTACTTCTGCACGCATTTCCTTTCCTTTAAATTTCATCATCGGAAGGCTGCTCATTATTTCATTTTTGTAGTTTTTATCTACCTCAAAAAAGGTGAATTTGTCTAAAATTTCAATATCGCCAATATCAGCTCGCTTTTTTGATTTTGCGGTTGCTTTGTTGATGATGTCCAGCATATCCACTTTTTTCAGCTGATCGCGTTTTCCAAGGTTAAAGAAGAAACGAACCATATTTTCGTTATTCCTTTTCTTCTTACCCCCACGGTCACGATCTTTGAAATTGCGATCACGATTATCACGATCTTTTCCATAGCGGTCATCTCGTCTGCGATCCCTTCTTGAAGATGATGTATCTTCTTCACGGTATAATTTCTGAGTTGCTAAATCGTTACGATCTTGATAAAATAAGATTAAGTCGCGTAATTGGAATTGCAATAACTGGTTTACCAATTCTTCTTTTGTGAAGTTGCTAAGATCTGGGATTAATGCTTGGTCAATCTCAAAAATATTTTCATGCTCCGTCAACAATTTATCGAAAACACCAGACACTTGTGCCTTGATGATCTCGTCACCCTTCGGAACTTGCTTTTCTGTAATATCGATTTTTGTTTGAGACTTAATTTGTTTCAACTTTCTCGTTTCCTCTGGCTTGATTAATGCCATCGAGATTCCGTCTTTTCCAGCACGTCCTGTTCTACCGCTACGGTGAACAAAAACCTCGGGATCATCCGGCAAAGAGAAGTGGATCACGTGCGAAAGAGAATCAACATCCAAACCTCGCGCCGCCACATCAGTAGCCACCAAGATATCAATGTTTTTCAATCGGAATTTCTTCATCACCGTATCACGTTGCGCTTGTGATAAATCACCATGCAACGCATCTGCTGCATATCCATTCTGCATTAAGAAATCGGCTACTTCCTGAGTTTCTGCTCGTGTTCTACAGAAAATAATTGAATATTGATTTGGGTTTGCATCAATCAAACGTTTCAATGCTTCTTTTTTCTGTCTGTACCCTACCACATAATATTCGTGAGTAATATTTTTCTTAACAGCGTTAATAGAACCTACTGAAATTTTATGAGGATTCGTCAAATAATTCTTAGAGATACGCTCTACCTCCTTGTTCATCGTAGCCGAGAACAAAAATGTTTGTTTCGTATCGGGTGTTTCTGACAAAATGGTTTCCAAATCATCTTTAAAGCCCATAGAAAGCATCTCATCAGCTTCGTCTAATACCAACCATTGGATATTAGAAAAGTCTAATGCCTTTCTACCGATCAAATCGATAACTCGTCCAGGAGTACCCACAATAATTTGTGGCTTTTCCCGTAGAGAGCGTATTTGCTCGGAAATGCTGCTTCCTCCATAAACCGCTGTGGTTTTAATGTTCGGAAGGTATTTTGTGTAGTTCTTAATGTCTTTGGTGATCTGTAAACAAAGTTCTCGCGTAGGACAAAGCACTAATAACTGGATTTTACGACTCGTGTCGTCTATCATATCCAGAATCGGAAGCGAAAATGCTGCTGTTTTGCCTGTTCCTGTTGCCGCAAGTGCGATTAAATCGCGAATATCTGAGAGAATAAAAGGAATAGTCTGTTTCTGGATTTCTGTCGGCTGTTCATAGCCGAGGTCGCCAATAGCCTGAAGGATTTCGGGACTTAAATTGGACTCCGTAAATAAATTCATGTAAAAGATCGTCTATAATTCGAGTGCAAAGATACGAAAAAAATCTGAAAATCAATTATTTTTGATTAGTTTTCTACCGCTTTTAAAAAAAGCATTGCAGAAAGAGTAAAAAATAGTGGTAAATTTTGATAAATTTTTAATACTTCAATCACAACGTATCAATCAAATCCAATGTATCTTTGTAAAAATGACTACCAATGAGTTTGCAACAATCGTTTCAATTTTTAACCGACCTTCAGGCTAATAATAATCGTGAGTGGTTTCAGGACAACAAAGATACTTATCTCGAAGCACAAAAGAACGTGATTGAGTACGTGGAATTGGTACTGCGGGAAATGGCTTCTTACGACGAAGAAATTATAAAAACCGATGTAAAAAAGGCTTTGTTCCGTATCTATCGCGATACGCGGTTCTCCAAAGATAAGACACCTTATAAAACCAATTTCGGAATCAGTCTCGGCATAGGAAAAGGAAGTACGCAAGCGGGTTACTACATTCATCTGGAACCGGAAAAATCCTTTATTGGAGCTGGTTTGTATCAACCCGACTCCTCGAACCTCAAAAAAATACGAAGTGAAATATCCCTTTTCAGAAAAGAATTTCTGGACATTATACATGCGAAAAATTTTCAAAAATACTATCCCGAACTGCATCAGGATGATAAATTGAAAAATCCACCTCAAGGTTTTGACAAGGATAATCCGATGATTGACTATTTAAAATTAAAAAATGTGCTTGTGGTTCATAAACTCTCGGACAAGCAGATTTTCTCAAAAGATTCAGCTACCTTTGTCAGCGAGCTTTTCGAAGTAGCTCAACCTTTTAATCAATTCATTAATAACGCTATCAACTGAAATGGAAATTGCTTTCAGGGCACTACAACCCGTTACTAAGAAGTCTAAAGCTTTCTCAATCATTAAATACGCAACTACTTTTTTAGTAATTGCGATTATCATTACCACCATTATTTTGTTCCTTCCACCGTTTTTTCGTTTAGAGGACGATATCAAGAAAATCCTGGGAGGACTGATTATGCTCTTGCTTTTTGTACAAATTTTGCGCGCATTTACCTACGTTTTATTGAAGGGAAAAAAGGTGAAACAGTACACAGGTCATCTGGTTATTGATTCCGATTTTATAGCGTACAACGAACAAGTTTATCCGGTTCGCGATATTGAAAACATCCGTTTTATTGGAAATGACATTAAAGGGGAATTTCGTGGTTTTGTGGGCAAAGGTATCGACAACCGCATTCAGATTACAACCACTAACAAGGCTGAGCACGTCGTCTTTTTCGAACAAACGGTTGACCACAATTTAAAAATGGCGGAAGCACAATTAAAATCCTATGTTGATGCGAAAATACTGTCTAAAACCAATTACGACAGCATCATGAACAACACTAATTATTACTAAACCCTTATTATCGACTCCCTAATCGAACTCAGTATCAGTTGATTTTCTCGAGTAAGACAATGTCAAACGGCGTGTCTATAGCTAGTTCTCCGTTTTTGACTTTAACCTTTTTAGCAGAATAGGCATCACGTAAAACCGTTCCGTCCGCGAAAACAGAATCTACACGGATTGATTTTAAGCCTTTTGGAAGTTCCAAACCAACAACGACCTTGTTATCGATGTTCTTTTCTTGAAATGTTCGAGAAAACCAATATCCAGAATCCGAATTTAATTTCTGATGTCTGCCAGCGCCAACCGCAGGATTGTTTGCCCGGAATCGGCCCAACTTCTGCCAATGTATGAGTATTTTTTGGGTTTCGGCGTTTTTCTCAATAGCATCCCAATTCATAAAACTTCGCAACATAGCATCACCCTCCGTTCCCGCAATGACAAGCGGTCTCGCTGATTCATCACCATAGTATATTTGCGAAATCCCGGGTGTTAATAAAAGTTTAGTAGCAGATTCCATCGAACGATTACGCTCTTTGTCAAATGGCGAACCATCATCATGGGACGACACATAATTCATCACACTCACGCCCTTCAAATCGTTATGTAAAATTCGTGAATATGTTGAAAACAACTCTTCATACGATTTTGCCGCATCCCCTTTAAAATCAAAATTAATTAAGCTGTTAAATCCGTTGTCAAAATAATTGACTTTTTTATCTCCAAAATCATAAGACTTCTTTTGAGAAATGCCATATCCGTATACCTCACCCACCATGAAGAACGGCTGGTCTTTCTGAAAAGGGTTGGGATTTTTTGATTTGTATTCGGCAAATGCATCGTCACAAACCTTCTGAAAATCCTTCCAAACCTGTTCGTCAACATGTTTTACTGTATCCACACGAAAGCCGTCGACACCATATTCTTTGATATAATCTGCCAACCATTTCATGATATAGTATTTGGGAGCTCTCGGAAAATCATACTTAGCAAAAAAAGCATCCAAAGATTTAACTTCCTGTTCCAGTCGCCCTTCGTTTTTCCATTTATCCATTAGAAATTGAGGAAGCTGAACTTCATCATTATTTTCGGTAAGAATATCGGGCAAATTAGCCACCAGAGTACATGCTGTTGTGGTATTGAAACCCGTATACGTACACTGTGGCGACGTTCGAACCCAGTCTTTCGGATAAATCGGGTCTGCTGCAGTAACAGGTCCCGTGTGATTTATTACCACATCCAAAACTACCCTGATACCTTTAGCATGAGCCTTTGACACTAAATCTTTTAAATCGTCCTTAGTTCCAAAGTTAGGATCAAGAGCCGTCCAGTCCTTTGTCCAATACCCGTGAAAACCATACGTTTTGCCCGTTCCTTCATCGGTATACCCATGAATTTGCTCAACAAGAGGCGTCATCCAAATTGCATTAACACCCAAATCAGAAAAATAATTATCTTCGATTTTTTGAGTTACACCTCGCAAGTCGCCCCCCTCGAAGCCACGCAGCTTTGCCGCTTTTTCAGTTCGTCCAAATTGCACATCATTGGTAGGATCTCCATTATTGAATCGGTCGGTTAAAAGAAAATACAAATTAGCACCTTCCCAAACAAAAGGTTTCTCCTCGATATGCGCGGCTGTTTGACAAGATGTAAGTAAAGCTAAACTGGCTAGACAAAGTAGTTTTTTCATGATACTTTTGCTAATTTTGGGGATGTACTCAAAGATAGGGAATTGTGATGCTTTAAATAAAAACCTAATAACTTTAACATTTTATTAACAATTTTATTTACCTTTGCTTTTCGTCGTAATTTTACCAGATGTCTATTTACAGTTCTTTAGCGGAAAATTTGCAATACATTGCTCCCGATTTCTACAAAGACAGGTTTTTTAAAAAATTAAAAAATCTGAATAAGAACACTATACTATCACGAAAGGTAGAACCCGAATTTCTCTGGATACAAACATTTCTTCCATCCGATGCTGTTTTCGTGGATGTAGGAGCTAATGTAGGAGCCTACGTATATGTTTTAGAAAAGAAACTGCAATCAACTAACATTTTCGCTTTTGAGCCTAACGTAAATTTACAGAAGAGACTGAAACGTATATTTCCTAAAATTTCGGTTTTTCCAGAAGCACTTTCCAACAAAAAAGAAATTGCTGAATTTAAGGTTCCCATAATTGGAGGAAAAAAAATCCATTCCCGTGGTACCCTGCAGGTCGACCATCAGGAAGATCAGGAAGAGAGATCGACGTTCCAAAAGGTTGAAGTAATCCCGATGGATTCCCATACCGCTCTCCAGAAACTCCACAGAATTGATTTTATTAAAATCGACGTAGAAGGAAATGAGTTCCTCACGGTGGAAGGTGCCCAACAAACGATTTTACGACATAAACCAACCTTGATGATTGAAATTGAACAACGTCATCATCAAGAGCCTATCTGGAATTTTATAGAAAAAATAAAAAATTGGGGCTACTCTGCCAATTATTTGGACCGTTCTACGTTAGAAATTACACCATTGTCTCAAGAATTGATGGAAAATCAAAATGCAGCGAACGTAAAACAGCATGAACACTATATTAACAACATCATTTTTATCCCGAAGTAGATGAGTGTAGTTGCGAGACAAAGTTTCAAGTATAGTATTATTGGCTACCTAAGTTCTTTGCTCGGGATTTTTTCGGCTATATTTATTTTTCCGACGGACATGGAGTTTTTTGGAAAATTACGACTGATAATGAGTGGCGCCGAAATCATTGTTCCGTTTGTTATTGGAGGAATTTCTTACTCTAATGTAAAGTTTTTCTTGAAAACACAGCAAGACGGCAAACATCACAATATGCTGTCGCTCTCACTACTCATTATTCTAATAAATTTTTGTCTGTTTTTTGTAGGTTTTTTGATTCTGCCCTATTTTTGGCCAAGCTTAAAAGAACTC
>JAYRQH010000384.1:0-2173 GCA_041910715.1 Bergeyella sp. | reverse complement strand
CCAACTATTAACGACTGAACTTTTGCAGCAGAAAGGAAAAAAGATCGAAAATCTTGCTGAAATAAGAAATCAGTGCGATGTTTTGGGATTAGCAAAAGAAGTGAAAGAAAATATATTGAAAGGTTATCAATATGAAATTTCAGGTGAATACAAATTTCCTAAAGCTAATTTTTCATTTCAATTAGATAAAGAAACCATTTCGGTACACCTTCGAGATAATCAATTTGAATTAATGGTTGGAAAATCAACTTTTCATGACTTTTATACACAAATGAATAAACAAACCAATGAATTATCTAATTCAGAAGAAAATCAAAATAAGAGAAATCGTGGAATGCAAAGATGAAAATTTTAAATAAAAAAGTTTCCCACATTCCCACACTACACGGAGATAAGGTAGATAGAAAGTTTTCTTATCTCCTATATGGAAATATGAAATATTTTTTTTATTCACAAATAGAAAGAGCCGAAAAAATCTCTTTTCCGGCTCAAAACTAAACAGATCAATTATTACAGTAACGAGATATCGGTTGTGTTTTCAACAAGTTCATCAAGTATGACGAGTTCTGGAAACAGCATCTTTGCATCCAAATAAAACCAATTATAAGGGAGACCGATGTATTTTGCTGAATAATCATTCATTTCACCCATGTTTTCGTCTGGTAAACGATTAAAATCTTTGATACTTTTTGGATCACGAAGATTATGCGAGTACTCTACAATTTTGTTTCGGAAATGTCCCATTACTTTTTTTGGACTCGCTTTATAGGAGGCCTGAAAGCGAAGAGAAGCATTGAGAGCATAGTAGATGTTAGAAAACACCTTAGAAAGCGAATAATGATCAAAAAAGCACTCCGTAATCAAATCCACAATAAACTCATCAATTTCGAATTTCAGAAATTTTTCAGAATAAAAATTGGTATAGTTCCGGACTTCAGATCGATAAATATCTTTGAATATTTCCAATTGGACTTCAGATGTAAATTTTCTATTTTTAGCTAAATCAATAAAATCTTTGATACTAAAATCTTGTCCTTTGTGTGAAAGATTGAGTGTCCATTGGTAATCACTTAAGTTAAGTGTTTCAGTATACGGAGGGTAATTATTATAACCATATTCACCTCCAACAGCAGGTTTTATGATTTTTCTATTTACTAATGAAACTAGAATCTCCCAGACATAATCTGAAAATTGACTTTGATTTTGATAAAACGAATATCGGTTTCTTGGCTGGGGAAATAGTAAGCAATTTGAATATGGGTTGTAGTATAAATCAATAATTTTAATTATCTGAATTTCATTATAATAGGAAAGATTTTCAAATGAAATATATGTAGGATAATAAGCATTCAAATAAATATCCCATTTTTCTTTGAAGTCTGCTATTCTTTTTTTTCTGCATTGTTCACAATCACAATCGTATAAGAAAGTGTGTTGACAATCAACACATATCTTATGTTCTTCCCTTTTGCTGCTTTGTCTGCGAAATTTATGATAAACATTGCCTCCACAATTGGGACATTTTTCATTAGTTAACCGATAAGGAAGTGATTTAAAAACATTTGTTGTTGGATAGTCTGGAAATGCTTTTTTCAATGCATCCATCGTTGAATATTCTTCACCTTCATAGGCGTTTTGAAACGGCTCTATCTCATTTTCTGTAATTTTTGCAAACGGAGATTTTTCGTTATTGAAATAATATTTTTCTGTCATCATTTTCGATATTTTAAAGTTTCACTTCCCCAGCAATCGCTGCTCCCTGAAGGTAAATTTCATATTTCTTCTTGTCTGATTTGGCGGTGATGATATAACCGTCGTCAGTAAATTCCCAATCGAGGATTTCCATTTTCGTTCCGGCAATTTTCTTAGCTTCGTTTGAAATGGGCAGATCCTGAATTTTATCCAAAGCATCAGAACCGTATTGAACCGCACGAGCTGTATTCATCACCTTTATCGCACCCGATAAAGTCTTGACATTTCCTGAACCTATGCCAACAGCGGCAGCTCCCGTTCCGGCAACATCAGCCAATCGGCCGAGTAATATGGCATTTAGCCCGGATTTCTTTTGCTTCACAAAAACAAAATCTTTTCCTGCAGGCAGGTAGATCTGGATTTGCGATCCCCTTTTGAGGTGAATGGAGTCATTTACCACGAGTTCGGTTTGATTGTTTTG
>JAYRQH010000383.1:0-3419 GCA_041910715.1 Bergeyella sp. | reverse complement strand
TCACAAAAAGTCCTCCTTTTGGCGATTTATTAATTTTTCTAAAAGCATTTAAAACTGTAATCGTCGTTCCGTGAACAATTCCCTGTGGACCGATGTACATATAACTTCCTGCCGTCATTTGTCCGTACTGAGTAACGCCCAATGCATTAAATTTCTCCCAATCATCGGGTTTTGAGTAATTAGGAATCATCATACCATTGGTAACCACGACTCTTGGTGCATCTTTATGCGAGGGAAACAAGCCCATTGGATGTCCAGAATACATCACTAAGGTTTGCTCATCCGTCATTTCAGACAAATACTGCATCGTCAAAAGGTATTGTGCCCAATTGCTGAAGACCGCTCCATTTCCGCCGTAGGTAATCAATTCATGTGGATGCTGAGCCACGGCATAATCCAAATTATTTTGAATCATGAGCATAATCGCTTTTGCCTGTTCCGATTTTCCTGGGTATTCTGAAATCGCTCTCGCTTTCATCTCATAATCGGGACGAAAACGGTACATATAAATTCTTCCGAAATTGTCTAATTCTTGTCTAAACTCAGGAATAAGCTCAGCGTGAAATTGAGGTTCGAAGTAACGTAAAGCGTTCTGCAATGCCAATTTCTTTTCCTCATCGGTTAATATTTCTTTACGCTTTGGCGCGTGATTGATGCTTGTATCGTATGCTTTTGCTGATGGAATTTCTTTTGGAATTCCTTGTTGTATTTGTTCTTGGAAAGTCATGTTTTAATTTGAAATTCGAGATTTGATCTTTGAAATTTTTGAGTTTTAAAGATATTCAAAATAAAAAAACCTTGCAAAAGCAAGGCTTTCAAATTTAGTCAACCAAATCTTCATTATCTTCTTCGTGGTCGTCCTGATCGCTTAAACTGTAATAATTGTTTTCTTCATCTTCCGAGCCAACCTCTTCCATATCATTGTCCTCATCAGATCCCGGAACATCCATATCCATCTCCATTTCGTAATCTTCAAGATTTTCATCGTAGATAGGATTTCCGTTTTCGTCTAAAGAAATATGCTCTTCCTGGTTAAAAATATCATCTTTAGCATCGTAATTCATTTCTTCTAAATTACGCTCCTGTTCTTTTCGATTATCTTCTGGTATCATATTATTGAATTTTAATTTGTAGAACGTAAGCAAATAAAAGTCCAAAATAGCTGACCATCTATTTTTCAACCTTGTTATTTATACGGCATAAGTAAAAGGAAAATTTTTCTACAGAATTAAAAAATGGATATCCTATCTTTGCACGTCGAAAGGGTGAATCGTGTGCAACTCACGAACTGTCGCGCAACCGTGATGCTACGGCAAAGTCGGATCCCCAAAAACTTTCGCGAATTGAAGTGGAAATTTCTAGGATTTCTATTCATTTCACATGTTAAACTTTTAATTCTAAAAAAAGAAATGAATTACGACGACCAAATTAAAGCATCGGAAACCCACGTTTTCAAAGTGGTTTTCCCAAATACAACCAATCATCATAACACCATGTTTGGCGGCAAAGTGATGGAAATGATGGATGAAGTTGCTTTTATGACGGCAACTCGTTTTGCAAGAAAATCTTTTGTGACCGTAAGCTGCGACCGCATTGATTTTAAAAAGCCCATACCCGCAGACACATTGGTGGAACTTATTGGCAAAGTAAAATATGTAGGTAACTCGAGTTTGAAAGTGAACATCGAAATCTTCATTGAAGAAATGTATGCCGATACTCGTGAGAAAGCCGTGTCGGGCGATTTTACCTTGGTCGCCATTGACGAGAACAAAAAGCCTATTAAAATTTTTGAACGATAAAAAAAAGTTGCAATACTACACATTAGTATCACCAAGCATCGGAACAAATTTGTAAGCGCCAAATTCTTCTTTTTCAAACTCTTTGTCGGAAATTTTAGTAAATCTGTACAGGATTTGTTCATCGGTTTTTCCTAACGGAATAACGATTTTACCGCCGATTTTCAGCTGTTTTAGAAGTTCGGTAGGCAGCGTATCAGCTCCACACGTCACGATGATTTTATCAAAGGGCGCAAAAGTAGGTAAGCCCGCGAAACCATCACCAAAAATCTGAAATTTTGGCCGGTAAGACAGTTCACGTAATTTTTTTGTCGCAAAATCATACAAATCTTTCTGTCGTTCGATCGTATATACTTGGGCCTGCATCTCCAGAAGAACTGCAGTTTGGTAACCACAACCAGTACCTATTTCCAAAACTTTTTCACCAGCTTGCACTTCTAACAATTCCGACTGCTCTGCAACCGTGGATGGATGTGAGATGGTTTGCCTTGCTGCAATAGGAAAAGCACGATCTTCATAGGCATAATCCTCGAAAATACTTTCAATAAACAAATGTCTAGGAACGGTATTCATCGCATGAAGAACGTTTTCATCCTGGATACCAATCTTCGTTCGTAGATAGTCTACTAAAATTTTTCTTTTTCCTCTATGTAAAAAAGAATTGTGCATAGGAAGGTTTATTTTTATATTGATTTAGGCAGTTTATGCAAAAGTAAAAAATAAAAAGACAATACGAAGAATGCGAAACAAAACTGAGGAAGTACCCATTTTTGTATCTTTGTAGCAAAGTATATGCTATGCTAAACGCAGGATTGGTAGGTGCTGGACACCTTGGAAAAATACATCTTAAACTCTTACAAATGTCGGACAAATACAACTTGGTTGGTTTTCACGATAAAGATGTGGAAAATGGAAGAAAGCTGGAAGCTGAATTTGGCTATCCCTATTTTGAAAATTTTCATGAGTTACTGGACAAGATAGATGTTTTGGACATTGTTACCCCAACGCTCTACCACTATGATTTTGCATTACAAGCTATTGAAAAGGGAAAGCATTTTTTTATAGAAAAACCCGTTACACAAACTTTAGAACAAGCAGAAGATTTGCTTCAGAAAAGTTCAGAAAAAGGCCTTAAAGTACAAGTTGGCCATGTTGAAAGGTATAATCCAGCATTTATTGCCACCAAGGAATATATTAAAAATCCAATGTTCATTGAAATCCATCGTCTCGCTGAGTTCAACCCACGCGGTACGGACGTTTCCGTAGTTTTGGATTTGATGATTCACGATCTGGATATTTTGCTAAGCCTAGTAAAATCGCCTATACGCGATATTCATGCGAGCGGGGTTTGCGTAGTTTCTAAAACGCCCGATATTTGCAATGCGCGTATCGAATTCGAAAACGGCTGCGTAGCCAACTTAACGACATCGCGGATTTCAATGAAAGCCATGCGCAAATCACGATTCTTTCAGCAAGATGCCTATATATCGGTGGATTTTCTTGAGAAAAAAGCAGAAGTTATTCGAATGAAAGACGCTCCTGAAGAGCCTTCTGCATTTGATATGATTATCGAAAATGCCGATGGGGAAAAAAATCAGATTATTTTTGAGTATCCAAACATTC
>JAYRQH010000382.1:0-3973 GCA_041910715.1 Bergeyella sp. | reverse complement strand
TGTTGGAAAATCGGCTAACCAGTGGATTTTCAGCACCAATGTTGATGCGCATATCTGGAAGTGGTTTAATCTGTATGGTGATGCGGGCGTGTATAAAAGTAGACAGCAAAATCCGCGATTCATTTGGGATAGTGGTGTCAAGCTTAAAGTTATTCCTGACTTTTTAGAAATTTACTTTCCTATCCAGTCGAGCTTAGGATTTGAACCGTTATTTAAAAATTATGCTAAACGAATACGATATACACTTATCTTTGATCTTGGTGCCGTGACCAGCTATTTCAGAAGAGGATGGTTTTAAAAAAATGAGCAACTCTTCCGAGTTGCTCAATCAAATATTTTTGTTACTAAAATTATTTTTTGATAATTTTTTTACTAATTTTAGCAGAACCATTATCAACAGTTACAATGTAATTTCCTTTAGAAGCACCAGCCAAATTAATTCGATCACCATCACTCACTCTATTTGAGCTTACTAATTTTCCATCAATAGAATAAACATTAACTGTAACTTTTTCAGGAGTGTATATCGTTAAATCATTTTCAACAATTGTGTTCATTTTTACGGATTTCTCAAGCACATTAACATCGCTTACAGCTAATGTCCCTTTCTCATAAAACATAACATCATCGACATAAATTGTACCTCCAGAACCTACTTCAGGGTAAACTCTTAATCCTGGCCTAGCTACGGTTGCTCCAGCATTAGGTTGTGCTTCAGCTGAAAAGAAAACCCATTCTGGAGAATCTGTTGAATAATCAGCAGCTTGCATATTATTTCCTCCTGTATCTCCAGAATTTCTAAACTGATTCCAATACTTAAATCTACCATCAGGTGTATTATCTAAATACCATCCAGAAAAAACATAAGTTTTTGTAACATCAATTGTAATATCAGGGACTGGATTGACATTCTTATTACCAGAAGTTGGAGTAACAATTCCAGCACTATAATTCCCAGACTTCTTTTGCGTTGAAGATTGCACAAAAGTAATTCCTGTTTTATACCATCCATCTGGAGCCCCATCAGTCCAATTTTCAAAACCACCATTTGCAATTAAATTTTGTGCATTTGCAGAAAATCCAATAGCAGCAATAGCTAATAAAGAATAAAGTTTTTTCATAAAGTTTTGATTTTTAATTATTATGTGTAAAGTTACAAAATTATTTACCTACTGAAAATTAATTTTAATTCTAAAAAAACAGCTGCATCACTGCAGCTGAATTCTACCATTTTCGCGGTTTATCTTACTTCTTGATTACTTTCTGAGTTACCGTCTTACCATTTACCGAACCAGAAACCAAATAGACACCATTAGCTAACGAAGAAACGTCTAGTGTTGTATCTTCATTTACAGAAGCCGTTTTTACTACTTGCCCATTCATAGTGATGATTTTAACATCAGATTTTGTGGCAAAACTCAGTTCATTTGTGACCATTGAGTTTTTCACTAACTGGGCTTTACGACCAGATACGTCTGCAACTGATAGTGATGTATTTAGATTTCCTTTGAGAATAACATCGTCGATTCTCCACTCCGTACCATTAATTCCTGTAAAACGAATACTCAATGTTTCTGTTGACGGAATGGTTCCTGTTGGGTTTACAATAGTCCAAATAGAAGTTCCAGTCCCAGTTGGTCTCGTGTACGAAAGCCCGGTCCAAGTAACACCATCTTCGCTCACTTCAACCAATAATTCATTATTAGCGGTGTTGCTTCCCTTTCTCTGTCCAAAAGATAATGCAAGATCAACGTATTTTTGAGTATTAATACCTGAAATTGTAAAATACTCATTCGCTGCGTTAACCATCACGTTTGCACCACCTGAAGCATTTGCATATCCTGATGAAGGTAATGAAGTCCTAACATCAGCTGTACCACTATACGAAATAGGAGCACCATTCTGAAATGGGTTTGAAGCGATTGAATTTGTCGTTGTAGACGCACCCATGTTTTCCGAGTAAATTGTTGTTTGTGCACAGACTGTTGCTGAAAAAGCAACAGCGGCAAATAAAGAATAAAGTTTTTTCATAAATATTTTTTTTAGTTCCTTCCAAAAATAGAGTAAATTACTTGTGTGCCCAAACTTTTAACATTAATAAATTGTAAGATATACTCAATAATAATCAAGATATTCCGTTATTTTACAACGAATTTGTTTGGTAGTATTGAAGAAGTTTTACAACCTCGTATTTTTTCTGCTTTTGGGTTTGATGAGTATCAAATCTCAAGTTTTCCGATGGCAAAATCCAAACACCAAGGATAGCCTGCGAAAGGACAGCATCATTTCTGCAAAAATGAACCGTGATGTTTTTCAAAAAGATACTTTAGATTTTGTAAAAAAGCAATTTACCCGGTATGTTGAAGAAGATTTAAAAGTCAAAAACGACCGTTCAAAAATATTAGGGGATTTGCAATCGAAAGGATCCATTATTCGCGGGGTTACTTTCGGAAACAACCAAGGATCGTCGGTGCAAAGTACGATGGACATGCAAATTAGCGGAAAACTCGCTCCAGACGTGTCAATCTTGGCAAGCATTTCGGATCACAATCTTCCAATTCAAGCCGATGGCTATACGCAAACGTTAGACGAATTTGATAAAATCTACCTCCAACTCAACATTCGCAAAAATTCGATTCTAAGAGCCGGACATTTGGATGTGCAGGATGAAAAAACCTACTTTGGAAGATACCAAAGACGAAGTATGGGTCTTCAATTTGAAACGCGTTTTGGCAAAGAGTCAAATACCTACCTCAACCTTTCTGCTGGTGTTGCAAGAGCCGAATTTCATCGCATCCGATTTCAGGGTATCGAAGGTAACCAAGGGCCCTATCGTTTAACAGGAAAAAATGGAGAAAATTTCATTACCATCATTTCAGGCTCCGAACAAGTATTTATTGATGGGGTTTTAATGAAGCGGGGAGAAAATCTGGATTACATTATTAATTACAACACGGGGGAAATCACGTTTACGTCATTTCGTCCCATCTACAAACAAAATTTCATTACAATTTCGTACAACTACACCAATAGAAATTATTCTCGATTTTTGATAACAGGTGAAGTCCAACATAAAAAGGAGCGGTTTCAGGCTGGGATATCGTGGTTCTTAGAAAATGATAATAAAAATGCGCCTTTGGCTCTCAACTTAAGTAAGGAAGATGAAAAAATTCTTTCGCAAGCCGGTAACAATCCCGACCTGATGTTTGCTCCATCGGGACGAATCGCTGAATACGATGTCAATAAAATTTTATATCGCAAAATCACGAATGCTTCAGGTGAAATTTATGAATTTTCTACAGATGCAAATGAAACCTTATATGAAGTGGCATTCACTTATTTCGGGACAGGCAAAGGGGACTACAAATTAAAACAAACAACGAATAACGGGCGCGTATTTGAATATGTTGGTCAGAATTTAGGAGATTATGCTGCATTGCGCAAACTTCCGTCACCTGTAAAAACACAAGTACTTTCGGCAAATGCTTCCTACGAAATTACTAATGGAAAAGTAGGAGCCGACTTTTCATTAAGCAATTATGATCGAAATCTATTTTCCAGGAAGGATCAAAAAGAAAATATTGGATATGCTGCACGGATACTCGGCGAAAAAACATTCAAAAAAAATGACTGGACTGGGACACCAACTTTCGAATATCAGCGAATCAGTTCACAATTTCATATTTTGGACCGAATAAATGACGTCGAGTTTTCGCGTGATTTTAATTTAACTCAGGAATTCAACCAAAAAACACAAAATCGCTTTATACTTTCATTTCTGAATACGTGGACGAATCGAGGATTTGCCAATTATAGGCTCAACTATTTGGATGAACTGGATTCGTATCGGGGCATCAAAAATGATATAGACTTCGGTTGGCGCTCAAAATCATGGCAAACCAAAACACAAGCATCGTATCTAAAAACGGAAAGCACCCCATTAAACACCGAGTTTATCCGTGGACAAGCGGTG
>JAYRQH010000381.1:0-5765 GCA_041910715.1 Bergeyella sp. | reverse complement strand
TTTGATTTTTTTAAACCACGTAGACCAGCATTGAAGTCTGATCTAGCTACAGCGAGCGAAATGATGCCTGAGACTATTGAGATTTTTACTGACGAGCCTGTTTTTGACGGGCAGTATTCCAACCAATGCTACCAAGATCGTATTCGTGAAGCCTACCAACATTACGTGGAACAAACAGGAAGAGAAAAGCCGTACGAAAATTGGAGGTATCTAATTTTCCATTTACCATACGCTTTTCATGGTAATCGTGTCTTTACCGAGATTTATAGTTTAGAAAATAACGTACCTTATTCCACACCAGAGGAACAGAAGGCGGTGGCAAAGTCCGAAAATTACCTCCAGTTTATAAAGGATAAAATTGAGCCTTCTCAACGAGCTTCTTCTGAGATTGGTAATATGTATACGGCTTCCATTTTTATGGCGCTGCTTTCGGCATTACAAGTAAGTTATGATACTGGCGAAGACTTGAGCGGTCAAGAGATTGGCTTTTTGGGGTACGGAAGTGGGTCGAAATCGAAAGTCTTTGTGGGTAAAGTGAATCCTGAGTGGAAAGAAGTGGTTGCAAAATGGAATCTTTTCTCATCATTGCAGAATCGGACTAAAATTACATTTGAAACGTACGAGCAACTTCACCGTAAACAATTGAGATCATCTGTAAATCCAAAATACAAAGGATTTGGGTTGAAAACCATTGAACAGGAAAATCCAGTGTCAATAGGTGCACGATGGTATCAATATCAGAAATAATAAATGAGAAAGGTTGTCCCAGGGACAACCTTTTTCTATAATTGGATTTTTTGTTTCCATTGCGTACCGCTAATATCAGTTAATACGAGCTGATACGTTTCTTCAGGATTAAAAACACCATCCTTCAAGTCCAAATGTAGGTCAGCTTTTCCGCCAAGAGGAATTACTAAGCTGTGTTTTCCGGGTTTTATCTTGGTGACATAATGATTGTTGATTTGGCTGTGATTTAATTTTGAAAGCTGTTCTCCATTCAAATGTAATATGGGTTTCCCTACAGAATCCTGAACATCAATTCCAATTAAAAACGATCCGTACACGTCCGCACCTTCAACACGGTAAATTTGAAATTGTACTTGATTGTTCGTAATTTTTGCATTAGAAATTTCTACTTTTGGCTTTACCGATTTGTTATGCAAAGTTCCGTAAACGCCCCCGTGAAATACTTGGTTGGTAAAAAGCGTAAGGCCCACAATGCCCAAAGAACCTAACAGAACAATGATTTTTTCATTTTTAAACGGTAAATCGCCAGAGCCAATCCAACGGAATAATTTTGTTTGTACTATAGGTTTTTTCTTCTGCATCAAAAGATAATCTATTGAATAGGGGCCACTGCCTGTAAGAAATAAAGTGAAGCCTCCTGCAACGCCCAGTACACCAATTTGCCACTCGTCCAAACACGTTGTGCCAATCCAGCCGCTGCCGAGCAAAATGCCCATTGCCAAACCAAAAACACCGATACTCATCAGTCGAGTACATAATCCTAAAATTAAAAATAATCCAACAATTGCTTCAATGATGGTAAATAGGATCATTGACATTTGCAATTGATCGGGATGGGTTACAAGATGTTCAATTATGGGTTTGATAAAAAGTGCATTGGGCAAAAAGTGGTTGAATTTTTCCCCAATATAACCCGCTTCCTCAGGAATAAGTTTGTTTCCTAATATTAAACGCCTCCAAAATGCAGAGAAGTACGTCCAGCCAATCACCAATCGAAAGGCTAATGTGAAGAGACCCGCTTGAGTATTTGCGGTCTTTAAAGAATAAGTCATGTTATAAATATTTTGTTCAACGAAAATGTTTGCGTAGTTTATTTTACGCAAGACTGATTTTCAGACGTTGATACAAAATATATTTTGGAGGACTATTTCCACGGTTTTCACTCAGAAAATAGCGCGTCTTGAATTCTGTTTTTTCTAATTGGTAAAACGTGGTTTCTTTTTCGACACGGATTTGCGAAAACTTCTTTTCTTGTTTTTTATTTAAATCTGAATCCGAAATCGAACTTTGAACAGGCTCACTACAAATGGATGTTGAAATGTTGGCTGTTTTTACCTTGTTTGTCGAGTTGTTATGTTCGATATTGATATGTGAAAGCCATTGCTCTTTAACAGAACACGGAGCAAATGAAAAAAAAGCAATAATCAACCAAACAAAATTTCGGTGAAAAAAGAAAATCGGTTGATTAGTGGCTTTTACCATATTGACAGCAAAACTATTAAATATTGTTTTGAAAAACAAAGCACTTGGGATAACGTAACTTAATAATTCGCCGTTTAATTTACAAATCATCAAAAAATACTAGGTGTAAAATCGGATTTTAGTTTATTTTTACCGTCTTAATATAATTGAAAATATGGCATCAGGTATTTTTGCAGTTTTAGACGATATCGCTGCGCTTATGGACGACGTTTCTATTGCAGCAAAGGTTGCTACCAAAAAAACAGCCGGAATTTTAGGCGACGATTTGGCTGTGAACGCTGAAAAGGCAACGGGATTTTTATCTTCACGCGAATTGCCGGTGCTGTGGGCAATTACGAAAGGGTCGTTCATTAATAAACTTATTATTGTTCCTATAGCGCTCCTTCTAAATGCATTTTTACCGAAGGTTATTTCGATTATATTAATTCTCGGCGGTTTGTTTCTAGCCTATGAAGGTGCTGAAAAAATCGTGGAGTTTCTTTTCCATCGCGAAAAGAAGGGTGAAGAAGTGATGGACGAAGCGGAAGAAGATGGCGCTGCAGCCGAGAAAAAGAAAGTAAAATCAGCAATTACGACGGATTTTATTCTTTCTGTGGAAATTGTCATCATCGCGTTAGGATCCGTGTTGAACCAGCCTATGGCAGTACAAATTTTAACGGTTTGCGTCGTGGCAATATTAGCTACAGTTGGCGTCTATGGTATTGTAGCGCTTATCGTTCGGATGGATGATGCAGGCTTCAAATTGATTAAATCAAGTAATGATACTGGTTTTTTTGCAAAACTTGGACATCTTTTAGTAAAGGCATTGCCAATCATTATTAAAGGCTTGGGAATCATCGGAACAATTGCTTTATTAATGGTTTCGGGTGGAATTTTTGTTCACAATATTCATTTTTTCCACGACTTACTTCCTAATATTCCGTCGATAATAAAAGAATTAGGCTTGGGATTGCTGGTTGGTTTATTTGTCGTTTTGATTGTTACACTCATTAAAAAAGTGCTGGGTACGGCGAAAAGTCATTAAAATAAAAGAGCTCGTTTGACGAGCTCTTTTTTTATTTTGAACGATCGTTAAGATACTGTAGGATTTTCTTTGTGAGATACTTTCTTTCTTGAGGCGTGGCGTCATCATCCATACTGCTGTGATTTATTGGCGCCCAATCTATGGTTATATGATATTTTAAAACATCTTCTCTAGTTGGCAAGACGCCTTCATCGGCTGGATAATCTTGACTTCTGATTGTATAAATTCGTGGATGTTTCGTCTTGGGTAGCGGCATTCTTCGCTGGTCAAGCGTTATTAACTTGGTAAGTAGATTTGGATTCTTGTGGGCAAATAGGGTAGACATATCACCACCATTAGAATGACCCATCACCACCAATTTATCAAATTTCAAATCAGGATAGTCTTTTTTTAATTGCTGAATGGTAAAGAGAATATTCTCGGCGCCGCGTTTCCAATTGGGCATTCGAGTTACTCGTAAATCGCCTTCCATCGAAAGAGGTTCATCCGTTGCAAGTTCATGCTGAATAGTCACCACAAAAAAGCCCTGTTTCGCTAGAAAATCAGTTAGATAGGTGTAGGCCAAATTATCACCTCCCTTATTATTTCCCCAACCGTGGCTAAAAATTATCGGAATATGATTTTGTTTTTCGTTAGAAGTAATAAAGGCAACGGGGATTATTCGGCTCCTACTGGCATCCTTATATTCCAAATTGTTTATATGAATTTCAGTATTGGGTATTGTTTTTTTACTAGCGCATGAAAATAGCATAAAGGACAACGAAATAGAGAGTAGAAAATTTAATTTCATCATGGGATAATTTGCTTTCAAAATACAAAAATCCCAAACACATTGTTTGGGATTTTTTATTTACTAAAATCCAGTTGTATGCAAAAGAGGTCTTTCACATTTTTAGATAAAGTCGATTGATATATTTATATTTTTCGCTTGGCGTAACTCGCCATAAGTAAAATCACGGAACTAACTGATCCAGCAATGCCTATGATTAAAGCATTATTGTCGCTAAATCCTGAAACAAAATAACTCACTGTAATCGCAACTCCTGCAATAATTCCTGCAATAGCAAATGTCCTAATAAAATTGGTAATGTCCATTTTCTTCTTCATTTTATGGGGTTAAACGTACTTTTCATACCATCTACGCGAATTGGGAATCGTGTAGATGGTATGTATTTTCTCTAGTTTGATTCAGATAGGAGAAGTATAAAGAACAAATGTAAACGAGCTTTAACGATTATTAAATGCGGTAAAATTATTTAAAAATATACTCTTTTGATTTGTGCTTTTTTATATCAGAATCCAAACAATTGTCTAATATAATATTAATTTTTGTAAAAACCTAATTTTGAGGAACTTTTGGTATTTATTTAAACTATTTATCGAAAATAACGTAAAGGCTATTGCCGAACGAGTTATTTTTCACGATTACCACATTTAAAATAGTTACCTATTTCTTGCAAATTTAGACTGTGATTAGAAGCAATAAGATATAAAAAGCGTAACTAAAATACTCGACTGCAATCATTTCTCAAAATCATGCTCAGATTTTATAGTTGGATGCTATTTTTCGATTAAAAGAATTGATTTAGTTGCAGTAGTAATGGCTGTTTTTCCATTTTTTCTAAGTATTTTTACACGTTCAAATACACAAATGTGAGCTAATTTAGTAGTATTAATTGTATGATTTTAATTGTTGACGACAATCAATCCAATATATTTTCGCTGAAAAAGCTCTTGCAGTCACAGGATTTTCCTGTAGATACGGCAAGTTCGGGCGAAGAGGCGCTCTCAAAAGCCCTCAAAAACAATTATCAGCTCATTATACTCGATGTTCAGATGCCTGAAATGGACGGTTTCGAGGTAGCTGAAACCTTTGCAGGCTACAGCAAAACCAAAGACATTCCTATTATCTTTTTGTCTGCCGTAAATACCGATAAACGCTTTATAACAAAGGGTTATGCATCGGGTGGAATTGATTATGTCACCAAACCGATCGATCCGGATATCTTAATGCTGAAGGTGAAAACCTACTACAAAATGCAAGGTCAGAACCTTGAAATGAAGAAAAATCAGCAAAATTTGGAGTTGGAGGTGAAAGGCCGCCGCGAAACGCAGGTCGTGATGAAATCGCAACTCGATCACTTCCAGCAAATGCTCGAAGCCTTGCCTCAAATTGCATTTACCCTTGATAAAAATGGTGAAATCGATTTTGTTAACGGACATTGGTTTCAGTATTCGACGTCAGATAAGGCTTTCCCAGAAATACATCCTGATGATAAAGATGTAATCGACGTTTTTAATCGTAAGAAGGAAAAATTGGAGTCTATTTCTTTAGAAGCTCGCATAAAAAATGTTGAAACCGAGGAGTTTCGTTATCATTTATTACGAATGTCGCCCATTTTAGAAAACGGAAACGTTAAAAATTGGGTGGGTACATTTACCGATATCGACGATCAGAAGCGCGTTGAGAAAGAAAAAGACGAATTTTTAAGTATCGCGAGTCACGAATTGA
>JAYRQH010000380.1:0-10144 GCA_041910715.1 Bergeyella sp. | reverse complement strand
GATGCCCACTATCAGACAACCGGACCAGAAATTTGGGAACAAACCGAAGGTAAAGTGACGCATCTATTTGCGTGTACAGGAACGGGAGGTACATTGTCTGGATCTGCGAAATTTTTAAAGGAAAAAAATCCCAATATAAAAATTATCGGCGTAGATGCTGATGGTTCTATCTTAAAAGGCTATTTCGATACCGGTAAAATTAACGAAGAAGATATCCACTCCTATCAAATTGAAGGAATGGGAAAAAACCTTATTCCAGCAGCTTTGTTATTCGATCAAATCGATGAATTTGTTCGGGTGAATGACGAAGATGCCGCATACCGAACTCGAGAGATAGCTCTCAAAGAAGGCATTTTAGGAGGCTATACCACAGGCGCAGTAACGCAAGGTTTCTTGCAGTATGCTGAAACCAATCCTTTGAAATCGGACGACCTTGTTGTGCTGATTTATCCAGACCATGGATCACGTTATATGACCAAAGTTTATAGCGACGAATGGATGAATGAGCAAGGCTTCACCGAAGGTGAACATAGCAAATATAATGACGCTATTTACGTAGAATACTGCAAGCAATAAATCAAACTTAGAAACCTCCTGAAAAATATCAGGAGGTTTCTATTTTAAGGTAAATTTAATTACCTTTGCAACCTAATTAACAATTATTTAAATAACTCAATATACAATGGTAGATATTTTTGACAGAATCAAGCAAAATCCTGGACCATTAGGACAATTTGCTGATTATGGTGAAGGTTACTTTATTTTCCCAAGATTGGAAGGACCTATCGGACCGAGAATGATTTTTCAAGGCAAGGAGGTAATCTTCTGGAGTGCTAATGATTATTTAGGACTTTGTAACCATCCCGAAGTAAAAAAAGCAGATGCCGATGCGGCTGCCGAATACGGAATGTTCTACCCGATGGGAGCTCGTGCGATGTCAGGTGAGACCGATCAGCACCTTCAATTAGAAAAAGAATTGGCTGAATTTGTTGATAAAGAATCTGCCTACCTATTGAATTTTGGATACCAAGGGATGACTTCTACTATCGATGCTTTAGTCAGTCGTCACGATGTAATTGTATATGATGTTGATTCCCACGCTTGTATTGTCGATGGAGTTCGTATGCACATGGGTAAGAGCTTTACCTACCGTCATAATGATATCGCGAGTTTAGAGAAAAACCTTCAAAGAGCAACAAAGGTTGCTGAAGAAAATGGGGGTGGAATTTTAGTGATCACTGAGGGAGTTTTCGGAATGAGAGGTCAGCAGGGAAAACTAAAAGAAATTTGCGAGCTTAAAAGTAAATATAATTTCAGATTATTAGTTGATGACGCCCACGGTTTTGGTACTCTTGGAGAACGAGGTGCTGGAGCAGGAGAAGAGCAAGGTTGCCAAGATCAAATCGACGTATATTTCTCCACATTTGCCAAGTCAATGGCTGGCTTTGGAGCATTTATCGCTGGAAATAAAGATATTATTCGCTATTTAAAATTTAACTTACGTTCTCAGATTTTTGCAAAATCGTTGACAATGCCCATGGTTATTGGAGGTCTAAAACGATTGGAACTTTTGAGAAGTCGTCCCGAGATTAAAGCTAAATTGTGGGAGAATGTTAATAAACTCCAAAATGGACTGAAAGAGCGCGGATTTAATTTGGGAGATACGAATACTTGCGTAACACCAGTAATGATGCAGGGTTCACCAGTTGAAGCTACTTTACTTGTAAAAGATCTTCGTGAAAATTTCGGAATCTTTACTTCGGTTGTAGTATACCCCGTAATTCCTAAAGGAATGATTTTGCTACGTTTAATTCCAACTGCTTCCCACACGGATGCCGAGATCAATGAAACATTGGCAGCTTTTGAAGCAATCCATGATAAGTTGGTAAACGGGTATTATAAGGACGCTGCAGAAAAGCTCCTAGCGGATCAAAATTTAGAATTTAAACCAATCTAATTAAAGACGGTTTTCGAATATAAATCCCTTCTAGTTTTTAGAAGGGATTTTTTTAATCCGTTTAACTTGATAACGAAGTTATATTTTGACAATAAATGGCAAAATAAAAAGCTCAGCAAATGCTGAGCTTTCATATTTTTGATGAAATTATTGGTAGACAATTACTCTACCAGTATAATTCCTTTTTCATTATTGAATTCGACCACTCCACTTTCTATTGGATACGAGAAAAAAGATTCTTTATCAACTTCTTGCTTAAAATTTTTAGCATATTTAGCATCGAGTGTATCTGCAAAAAGCTTTACTTTCCCTCCAGTAAGTGAAGATACGATCGCAGCGTGATTTTTCATAATATGAAATTCACCATTTTTTCCAGGAAGCAAAACGGAGTTCACTTCGCCTTCAAATACTACCGTTTCAGGTGTTAATATTTTAATGTTCATGATAAACGATTTTGGATTTTAGATTCTGAATTTTGAATAACGCATTCAAAATCCAAAACGCAACATTTAAAATTTATTAAGCGTTGTTTTCAGCAAGCATTTTTTCACCTGCTTCAATCGCTTCATCAATCGTTCCTTTTAAGTTGAAAGCCGCTTCTGGAAGGTGATCCAATTGTCCGTCAATAATCATATTAAATCCTTTAATGGTATCTTTAATATCTACTAACGCACCCGGAATACCTGTAAACTGCTCTGCAACGTGGAAAGGCTGAGATAAGAATCTTTGTACTTTTCTCGCACGGTAAACAACCAATTTATCTTCTTCAGAAAGTTCTTCCATCCCAAGAATCGCGATGATATCTTGTAATGCCTTATATCGTTGTAAAATTTCCTTAACTCTTTGTGCACAATCGTAATGCTCATTTCCTAAAATCTCAGGATTAAGGATTCTTGATGTCGATGAAAGTGGGTCAACCGCTGGGTAAATACCCAATGAAGCAATCTTTCTATCCAATACCGTTGTTGCATCTAAGTGAGCAAATGTTGTAGCCGGAGCCGGGTCAGTTAAGTCATCCGCAGGTACATAAATTGCCTGTACTGATGTAATTGATCCGTTTTTAGTTGACGTAATACGCTCCTGCATCGCACCCATTTCGGAAGCTAGCGTCGGCTGATACCCTACCGCAGATGGCATACGACCTAAAAGTGCCGACACCTCTGAACCCGCTTGAGTAAAACGGAAGATATTATCTACGAAGAATAATACGTCTCTTCCTTGTCCCTGGCCATCGCCATCACGGAAATATTCAGCAATTGTAAGACCAGAAAGCGCTACTCGAGCTCTTGCACCTGGTGGTTCGTTCATCTGTCCGAATACGAAAGTACATTTAGAATCTTTCATTTCTTCAAGATTGGCTTTAGAAAGATCCCATCCTCCATTTTCCATAGAGTGCATAAAGTCTTCACCATACTTAATAATTCCTGATTCTAACATCTCTCTCAAAAGGTCATTTCCTTCTCTTGTTCTTTCTCCTACTCCTGCGAATACTGAAAGACCACCGTGACCTTTTGCAATATTGTTAATCAACTCCTGAATCAATACTGTTTTACCTACACCTGCACCACCGAACAAACCAATTTTACCACCTTTTGCGTAAGGCTCGATAAGGTCGATTACTTTAATACCTGTAAATAAAACTTCTGCTGACGTTGATAATTGATCAAATTTTGGCGCTTCTCTGTGAATTGGCAAACCACCTTCTTTAGATAATTCGGGAAGACCATCGATAGCGTCACCAACTACGTTGAACAATCTACCGTTAACACCTTCTCCTGTAGGCATGGTGATTTGTCTTCCTTGAGCGACAACATCTTGGCCTCTTTTGAGCCCATCTGTAGCGTCCATTGCGATACATCGAACGGAATCTTCTCCAATGTGTTGCTCTACCTCTAGAACTACTTTATCTCCATTTTCTTTGGTAATTACCAAAGCATCATAAATTTTTGGAAGCTCTTCAACTTCTGTGAAGATAACGTCGATAACTGGACCAATAATTTGTGAAATTTTACCTTTTATTTGGTTTGCCATTGCTAAAAATTTTCGTTTTGCAAATATAAGTAAACTTCCTAAACCTGCAATTGGTTAAAAGAAAGATTTTTATCATATTTGCAATCAAATAAGTTCACATTGAAAATCTACCGAGATTTCCACTCCTATACTTCTAAAAATCCGCTTGCTTTGTCCTTAGGAATGTTTGATGGCGTGCATCGCGGGCATCAAAGTATTATCTCAAAACTGACCAAAGTTGCTCAAGAGAAAAACCTGGAACCGTCCATCCTTACGTTTTGGCCACATCCACGTTTGGTATTTAATCCAAATGATTCTTTGAAATTATTAAACACGGTTGAAGAAAAGGCAAATCTCTTAGAAAATTTTGGAATTGAAAATTTATTTCTTAAAGAATTTGATGAAGAATTCAGAAACCTAAGTGGTGAAGAATTTATACGGCAAATTTTAGTTGAAAAGCTGCATGTAAAATACCTTATTGTAGGCTACGATCATGTATTTGGCAAAAACAAAAGTGGAAATTTTGAACTTTTACAACAGCTTGCTCCAGAATTGGGTTATGAAGTGATCCAAATGGAAGCAGTGAACCTCCACAATGATCATATTTCATCAACAAAAATAAGAAAAGCTTTAGCGGAAGGAGCAATTGAAGAAGCGAACGAAATGTTAGGCTACCATTTTGGTATTACAGGTATTGTAGAGCAAGGAAAGCAAATTGGACGAACGATTGGCTATCCTACCGCCAATATTGCCTATGATTCATTAAAACTACTTCCCAAAAACGGTGCCTATATTGTTGATGTATTTGTTGGAGAAGAGCGATACAAAGGAATGTTAAGCGTGGGGACCAATCCAACAGTAAATGGGGATAAAACGACCGTTGAAGTCTATATTTTAAATTTTAATGCAGACATCTATGGCGAAGAAATCACTGTGAAATTCCGTACTTTCCTGCATGACGAAATTAAGTTTGAGAGCTTAGAAAAGCTAGTCGAACGACTTGATGAGGACAAACGACTAACGGAATCCTTTTCTTTCTAGAATATTTACAATCTTAAATTTCTCGATACTAACACGATTGCCTACGCCACTTTCAAATGGATTTTTAATAAACTAGCTTACATTTTTGCATCCATAAGTTTTTGAGAATTAACGGTTTTTGCGCCTAATTTCATTTTAATAACAAATGCTCTCTTTGAGCTAAATCCCTTCGGAAGTACGAGATCGTAGTAGGTATTTTTATCCAGATCATAACCGATGTCGGAATGTTTGACTTCGATTATATCAGAATTGCCTAAAATTTGTGCTGAAACTGGGATTTCTTTAGCGTTTTTAGGAATTGTGAGCCGAATGATGTCGTTTACTGGTCGGTTGAAAACCGTAAGGTATAATTGATCTTCTTTTTTGGTAAAATATCCGTAGTTTGATGTCGGCAAATCAGCATGTTGTGTGCCATAAACTGCTTCGCTATTGATATCCATCCACTCCCCTAATTCTTTGGCTATTTTATCTTCACCTTGGTGCATATTGCCATGTCCATCGGGACCAAAATTCAAAACAAAATTTCCGCCCATCGAAACAGATTTCATCATCAATTCAATAACATCATCGGTGGTTTTGGTGTATAAACCTGACCAATCTTTCATATAGCCCCAACCATTCGGAGGGATCGTCATTACAGCATCCCAATCATTACCATCAAGTACATCGTACGATTGCGGCAACTTCCGCTCCCATCCCTGTTCATAATCTCCGAGTAAATCGCCATTGGAATCAAAATGACGTTTTCCGTACTCATCATTTCGAAAACGACTTCCTATAATTAGGCCTGGATGTTTTTCTCGTAATTCTTTTTCCAACTCATAAGTAAATTTATAGCAAGAAATCCAGGATTGATCCCAAGTACCGTCGAACCAAAACCCTTTAATTTTTGGATAGTTTTGTAACAATTCCAAAAGCTGATTTTTGGTGTATTGAAGAAATTGATTAAATTTCTTTTGTTCTGTTTCATTTTTAGGAACGTCTGTGAGGTAATTGGGGTTGTTCCATTCCAGTACCGAAAAATAAAGATAAACATCAATTCCTGCATCGGTATATGCGTCTACAACTTCTTTAACAATATCCTTTTTATAAGGCGTTTTTGAGATATTATACTGAGAAAATTTGGTAGGCCACAACGCAAATCCATCGTGATGCTTTGTCGTAAAAATCATATACTTCGCACCCATATCTTGGGCTTGCGTCGCCCATCTTTTAGCATCAAAATCTGTAGGGTTGAACTCCTTATACAGATTATCATAAATTGCCTCCCAATTATCGGGTTTAGTATCGCCACGCCAAGAACGAATCCACTCGGATGCTGCAGCGCCTTTTCTCGCGCTCACTCCGTTCCATTCGTTGCCTGGAATTGAATAAATGCCCCAGTGGATGAACTGTCCAAGTCCATAGTCTCGAAAACGCTGCATGTCGGCATCGGTACGATGTGGCGGTGTTAAGGAGCCGTACTTCAGCTCTTTTCTTTCCTTTGGCTTTTCTATTTTTTTCCTGACCAAGCTTGTGCACGTACTCCTAATGAAGCTGTCAGTAAACTTAGCAGACTTATTTTAATAATAGTATTCATATTATTCAAGGGTCCAAACCATTTCGTCGGAAAAGATTTTTTTTCCGTCAGTGGCTTGTGCTTTTATGATGTTTTGACCTTTTTTCAAATGTACATTTTCTAAAATCCAATGTTTGGCGTTTACTCCATTCACAGCGTTAAATTCTTCGCCATTAATTGTAAATTTCACATTCTTAAGATTTGAGAATGCTTGAATTTTTGTTGTTGAATTGGTTCGTTTTTGATCTCTTCTGTTTGCTAAATAGAGCATTGGTTCCTTATTCCAATTGGCTTTGTACCAATAGAAAGAGTCTTTTTTACGTTTTCGGTCAAAACTTACCAATCCCTTTAGATTTCTGGCGTTCACGCCTCCGCGATTCCACATAGGAACGGCAAATTCGAACATATTCCAAACATACGAAGCTGCAATTATCGGGTGTTTTTCTATGATTGCCCACTGCTGAATGTGGGTTTCAGTTTGATAATTTTCTGGAAAAAACGTTCCGCTTACTACATCCTTGGGCTTCATTGGAGTTTCAGACGATTGGTCCATATTACCATCGGCTCCATACTCGCTCAAAATGATTTTATACGTCGGATATTTACTTTCAAGATTTTGTGCCCATTTTTCCAAATCCATAATCTCCCCCGAATACCATCCAAAATAGTGGTTTATACCTTGAATATCGGTGGTTAAATTTTCCTGTCTATCTACCTCTCTATATCCATTTACCGCACTTGTAAAACGATACGGATCAAGTTGTTTTGCAATTTCATTTAATTGTTTCGAGAGCGTTGGCACCTGTTCATCACGTGTTTTTGCATACACTTCGTTGTGTATTCCCCATGTATAAATAGACGGATGATTGTAATTTTGCTTCACCAATTCGGTCATTTGTTGTTTGGCATTATCCGATTCTTGATACGAAACGGAATTGACAAAAGGAATTTCTGCCCACACTAAAAAACCATATTCATCGGCAAGATCATACATTTGAGGTGCTTGCTGATAGTGCGCTAGCCGGAGTGTAGTTACTCCCATTTCCTTCATCAATTCCATGTCCGCTCGATGCTGTTCTATGCTTAAAGCCGACCCATAGCCCCATAAATCCTGATGTCGTGACACTCCGTACATCGGATACGGTTTGCCATTTAAAATAAAACCTTTTCCAGGAACAACTTCTACTTTTCTTAGTCCTAGAGGTTGTGTTATTGCATCAATTTCTTGATTATCCTTCAGCAATTTACTTTTTACGGTGTACAAATACGGATCGCGAACCCCATCCCACAAGTGAGGACTTTTCAATTGAAATTCTTCTGAAAAATAAGTTGTTCCTTGCGGTGAAATCGAAACTGGTGATTTTTTTGAGGCAACAACCTTTCCTCGATCATCAATAATAGCAGTTTCTAAAACTAAATTTTGAGTTTCAGTTTCTGTGGTGTTAAACTTTGCAGAAACTTCCACAGATGCAGATTGTTTTGTTACATTCTTTTGCTTGATGAAGATTCCTGGTGCAGCGTCGTCGGTTATGGTAAAATTTGTTTTATCCGTAATAATCAGCGATACAGGCCGGTATATGCCGCCATAGATAGGAAATAAAAATTGATTGACCGGAATAATATCTTTTCGTGCCTGATTGTTTGCTAAAACAGTGATGATGTTTTCTTTGTCTTTACTCAACGAATGGGTAATTTCGAATGCAAATTGCGAATAGCCGCCTTTATGACTTCCGATATACCGATTATTGACAAAAATTTGTGCGACCTGTCCAACACCTTCAAATTTTAAAAAAATTCGCTTGTTGGTTTGTTCGGGTTGCAGTTGTAGTTTTTTTTGATACGCAACAGTTCCTGTGTAGAAATTGCGATCCTTCTGCATATCGTCCTTATTAAAGGTATGGGGGAGATTGACCTTTTCCCACAGATCAACGCCCGATAATTTTAATTCCTGCCCGTTTTCAATATTTAGATTGTAGGTTTCATTTTTTGGTTGAAAAAACAGCCAATCTTGGTTAAAATCGATGATTTTTCGTTGAGCAGATACCAGCGAAAATGCTGAGAAGCTGCCTACTAAAAAGATGTTTTTAAAATTAGAATTCATAAAGTGGTATTGTGCGGGCTTGCTAAAATTGTCTGAATTAATTTGATTTGTCTATGATAGTTAATGAAGCGTAAAAAAAAAATTCGTTAGATTTCGTCTCTAATTTTCTTAGGAAGGGAGGCAAAAACCAAATCGTAAGAATGATCGATTAGCTTTTTAATAAGATCTTTCGGAATTCCTTCGCATTCCACGGTGTTCCAATGGGTTTTATTCATGTGATACGCGCCGTAAATTTGCGGATATTGTGCGCGCAAATCAGTACTCCACTCGGGATCTGTTTTCACACTAATCGCGAGAGGGATTGCATCTAAAGCCAACAACAAGAACATTTTCGTAGAAATTTTGAAAACTAAAGCTTGGTCACCAAACGGGAAACCTTCGCTCACTCCTTTCTTGGCTAGGCAATAGGCTCGGATTTCTTCTGCTTCCATACGCGTATACTTCATGTAAATTTAGTATTTTTATGTTTACAAATTGATAAAAAATGAAAGCATTAGTACTCGGTGCAACGGGAGCCACAGGAAAGGAATTAGTAAGTCAACTCTTGCAGGACTCTGATTTTACCGAAGTTCACACCTTTACGCGCTCAGCACCTGATGTTTCGCATCCTAAATTAAGAAATCATGTGGTTGATTTTGAATCACCTGAAGAATGGAAACATCTTGTGATTGGTGATGTCGCATTTTCGTGTATGGGAACGACTCTAAAAGCTGCTGGAAGCAAAGAAGCGCAACGAAAAGTGGATTATGACTATCAGTTTCATTTTGCTGAAGCTGCCAAACAAAACGGGGTGCCCGATTATATCTTAGTGTCGGCATATGGCGCATCACCAACTTCCAAACTTTTTTATTCGAGGATCAAGGGCGAACTGGAAGCATCTGTAAAAAGTCTGCATTTTGATAAGCTCACCATCCTTAATCCAGGAATGCTTGATCGAAAGGATAGTGATCGCCAAGGGGAAATCTTAGGTGCGAAAGCCATTCGTTTGGTAAATAAATTCGGTTTATTTAAAAATCAAACACCACTACCTACTGAGGTTTTGGCTCAAGCCATGATTAAAGCATCAAAAATAAAATCGAACGGGATATCGCATATTCAACTTCAAAACATCGCAAGTTTTGCCAATAAGATCAATTAAAAATCCACTCGTTGAGTGGATTTTTTTAGTTCAAATATTTCGTAATGGCTTCGTCTGTCGGTTTTGTGGTGCTGACAAATGAATCAATAAGCTTTCCGTTTTCATCAACTAAGAACTTGGTGAAATTCCACAAAATTTTCGTGTCTTTTACTCCGTTAAGCTCCTTTTCGGTAAGATACTTAAATATGGGCGCTATATCGTCTCCTTTCACAGAAACTTTCGCAGCGAGTGGAAAAGTAACGCCAAAGTTCTTTTCGCAAAACGCTCCGATTTCAGCGTTGGTGCCTGGTTCCTGACCACCGAAATTGTTTGCAGGAAATCCTACTACAACGAGTTTTC
>JAYRQH010000379.1:0-4239 GCA_041910715.1 Bergeyella sp. | reverse complement strand
AATACGGATGGCTTTTCAACCAATCTTCAGGTGCCGTTACAAGATCGTATTTTTGGATATTTGTAGGATCTAGTTGGCAAATTGCCAACAGCTTGCTCATAAGTTCCTTATCGATATTGTAGGTTTCTAAAACTTGATTTTTAGTAACAAAACCGCCTAATTTTTTGCGAAATCCAAGCAAAGAGGCAGCAGCTTTTTCATCAAAACCATATTCTATAAGTTGCTTAAAGGTTATGGAGTTGATGTCTATTTTAGAAAAATCGGTTTCTTGCGCGGAGGCTATTTGAGAAGTGTTTTCCGGTTTTTGAATTCGAATGTAGTTTTTAAGTGCAGCATATTTTTCCTCAGAAACTACATAACAATTTTTTAGATCATCAATCGATTTAAAACTTCCTTTCAAGACTTTAGCCTTATAATTCAATATTGATTGTGCCTGCTTTTCGGTAAAACCTAACTGCATCCAGTCTTCTTTAGAATTGGAGTTGGGATCAAATGGCTTAATCGTCGCTTGGGTTGATGCAAAAGATACGTTCGCCCGAGCATTGGTTTCAGGAAGTAGTAGATAACCCGCCAATTGTTGATAGGCTTGATCGGATATAACAAAACACTTTTTAATTTCTTCTTTTGATGAAAATTGTCCGCCCAAAAATTTTTTGTACTTCAAAATGCTTTCGGCTTGTCTTTCTGAAAACCCTATGCGAACCCAATCGTGTTCTGAGAAGGTATTTGGATTAAATTGGTGTGAAATCTGTAATTTCTTTGTTGTTGGACCTGCAGGATATGCCGATTTTGAAGTAGCTTGGTTTGTATTGCTGTTTTCGAGTCGTATGAAAGGTTGCAGTTCAGCAAACTTTTCATCACTAATAACAAAACATTTTTTAATTTCTTCGAGGCTTCTAAAATTTCCACCCAGACTGGCTTTGTATTTCAAAATCGTCTTTGCCTGTTTTTCAGAAAATCCCAGTTTCTCCCAATCAGAACTGCTCAACTCATTTGGATTAAATTCGGTAAGAAATAGTTCTTGATTCGTTGGCGCAGTACTAAAATAAACTGGCGAAGCAGTTTTTGGAATTTCGTTTATCTTCAGAACATAGAGCGAAACTTGCAAAGTACAAACTAATAACGCGAAAGCAAATAGCCCAAAAATTTGCTTTTTCCGCATAGAAAAAACCAATTGCGATTTCATGACATTTGTATTTAGCTAAATATACAGAATATTTTGCTTCACCAGATAAAATAAAAAAAACCTACTGAAGTAGGCTTTATTCGGGTTTATCTGCAAGTGTATCTTTTAATTTTTCCAATTCGGCTTTTACAAATTCGAGTCGATCAATCATGGAAATGGTCTCAGAAATTTTAGAATTCGTAGTTAAAGCAATCCGGGCGCCGTCCAGCGTATATCCTTTCTCCTTTACAAGATGATAGATAATTTTTAAATTTTTAATGTCTTCAGGCGTAAAATAGCGGTTTCCTTTTTTGTTTTTTTTTGGTCGCAAAATGGGGAATTCTTGCTCCCAATATCGCACCAGTGACGTGTTTACATCAAACGCTTTTGCAACCTCGCCTATAGAATAATATAATTTATCTGGTAAATCGATCTTCATAATCGGTCAAAGATAAAAAAATCTTTTCAGATAATGTTTTTGTAAATTGCCATAAAAAAGCAATTATGAGAAAGGCGATGCTAATGAGCATGATGTTAATTGGAATATGGAGTTGCCAAAGCAAGAAAGAAATTCTACGCGCCCCCAATGCAAAACTGGAGCAGGTTTCAAACAAATTTACGTTCACCGAAGGGCCTGCGACAGCGCCCAATGGTAATGTGTATTTTACGGACCAACCCAATAATAAAATCTATTTTTGGGATTGGAAAACGAATGAGATTATGCTGTTTTCAAACCATACGGGGCGAGCCAACGGAACTTATTTTGATGCCCAAGGGAATTTAATCACATGCTCGGATGAACAGGGTGAAATCTGGAAATTTGCAAAAGATGGAAGCCACGAAGTTTTACTTTCGAAGGTTGATGGTAAGCGTTTAAATGGGCCAAATGACCTGTGGATTGATGCTTCTGGAGGAATCTACTTCACCGATCCTTTGTACGAACGTACGTACTGGATTAATTTTAAACAAGAAATACCAGACCGCAATTTGTATTATCGCGATGTTACAGGGAAGGTAACTATTTTAGATCAGTTCACTCAGCCAAATGGAATTATTGGAAATCCAAAAACAAATAAACTGTATGTGGCTGATATTAATGCGGATAAAACCTATGTTTATGATATTTTGGGCAACGGAAAACTAGGAAATAAAAAAGTCTTCATTAATAAAGGCTCCGATGGAATGACGGTGGATGAAAAAGGAAATATATACATTACTGGAAAAGGTGTGTACATTTACAATTCAAAAGGCGAATATCTTGATTACATCGCCGTTCCTATGGATTGGACAGCAAATCTTACTTTTGGAGGTAAAGGCCGAAACATCCTTTTTATTACCGCTTCACAATCGGTTTACACACTAAAAATGAAGGTGAAGGGTTTGCACTAATTACTCAATTTGTTTAAAGATTTCAAGGTTTGGATGGTTCCAAACCTTTTTTTCATTATTTTAAAGGTCTTTTATGACTAAATCCAAACATTAAAAAGATAAAATTATGAAAAAATTAGTTTTTGCAACAGCATTTCTTGCGATTGTTGCATGTAAAGAAAATACCAAAACGTCTGAAACGGTGAGTACCGAACCCGAGACAACCACAACGACGGATAATACGTCAGGTGTGACCATCGAAGAAAATAAACCGGTGGAGCCTACAGTGATTAATAGCATCCAGAAGAAAAGTTTAAATGAGTTGGATATCAATGTTACGAAAGCACGAGTTACCGGCGATATATTAACGGTAGAGCTTATGGTTATTAATAAAGGAACCGAGCGAATTAGTTATTATCTTCCATTAGATGAAGTGAGTTATATTGATGACGCAACTTCAAAAAAATACAGTCTTTTGAAAGATGATGCTGGAAAATATATGGCAAATCCAATTAACAGTACAAATAAAGATATTAGCATCTTTGGAACAGAAAAGGAGCACTTAATTACAATGAAGTTTCCAGCGCCTCCCGCAGAGTCAAAAACCATCAGTTTGAATATTCCGAAATTTGGTTCGTTTGATGTTTTACCAATAACCAGATAATGATGAAGTCTAAACTGGTTATAGCCTCGCTGATGTGTTTAGGTTTGGCGTCATGTTCAAAATCAACGAAAGAAAGCGCCGCAACATCTACAGAGGAAACAACAACTGCTGAAAATGGGACGGCAGAAGTGAGTGATTTGAATGCGACATCAGAACAATCGAACGCAAACAACGGCATGAATGCAACATCTAGTGGATTAAATGCCGAAGGAAGTAGCTTGACGGGAAATCAAAGTAATTTGAACTTGGATATTAATTTGTCTGCTGATCAATTATTTGATTTTGATAAAGCCAACTTAAAGCCTCAAGCTGATGTTGAATTGGAAAAGGCGTTTTCGCCGCTTAAAGGAAAATCGGAAGCCGTAATAAAAGTTATTGGATATACCGATGGCAAGGGTTCAGCTTCATATAATAGGGATTTGTCTTTGAGAAGAGCAAATGCCATAAAAACATGGCTGGAAAACAATGGATATACTAATCCTATTTCTGTCGAAGGAAAAGGCGCTGCAGATCCAATCGCACCGAATACCCATTCGGACGGCTCGGACAATCCCGAAGGACGCGCGAAAAACAGAAGGGTCGAAATTAAAGTCACTGGAAAAACATCCTTATAAAAAAAATCGCCTTGTGTAGGCGATTTTTTTATGGTTTTAATAAGCAATTTCCATTTTTACTTTTTTGCCTTTCAATTTTTCGTTGGCGAGTTTTTTAATCACGTCTTTTATTTTTTTTCTGGAAATGGCAACATACGAGGTGGTATCTTTTACTTCAATTAAGCCAACATCATCTTTTTCTAATTCACCTTTCTTCATCAAAAATCCGACGATATCCACTTTATTAATTTTATCTTTTTTACCTGCGCTGATGTATAAGGTTTCAAAAGGTGTAGCCGCTGGTATTCGGGTTTCGTCGTTAACATTTACTGTCGGAATATCTTTTTCTAAGAAGGGAAAATTATCGTCCTCTTTCATGATGAGATACGCGAAGCCTTTGGCATTCATGCGCGCTGTACGTCCGTTACGGTGGATAAAAGCGTCTTCTT
>JAYRQH010000378.1:0-2004 GCA_041910715.1 Bergeyella sp. | reverse complement strand
TTTTTTGATGTAGATGATATTCTCGACGTGTGTTCAGAACAAAATTTAACTTTAGAACGAAAACTCCAACGTGAAGAATGGGTGAGCTTACTGCTAAAGAAATAAAGCTTTATTTTTTCGAATTTTTGGTTTCAATCCATTTGGACATATATTTCGTTGAATGTAGCGAATGATGCTGCAAAATCTGCCCTAAAAAGTTTGCTTCACGATGCTTTTGTAAATTGTGAAGCAGTAGATGCAATTTTTCTTTTAATTGGTGTTCAAAAAAGTCCCAATCAAACTTATTTTTGGCTATTTCGTAGCCATTTTCTTGCGCCCGTTTCCAATCCGATTCGGATTGGTATAGCTGAATTGCTTTCTCGACAAAATCGGCATCCGAATTAGCGATAAAACCATTCCATAAGCCATTCCATTGCATGCCTTCGGCGCCGACTTCAGTCGTGACGTTGGGAAGACCTAAAAGCATACTCTCCCAGAATTTTCCCTTCAATCCAGCTCCAAAAGGTATCGGTGCTAATAAGACACGAGCTGAATCGAAGACCTCAGAAACGTTTTCAGCTCGACCTTTAATGAGAAATCCCTCTTTTTTTTGATGCAGCTGATGGACTTTTTCGCCCGCATACGCCCCATAAATATGCATTTCAGCATGTGGAAGGCGTGCGCGTATCAATTTCCAGACTGACTTTAATTTTAAAACCGTTTGCCAATTGGGTTCGTGCAAAAAATTGCCAATACTCACAAAATTATTCCTTTGACTAAAATCGATGGCTGAATCAGTAATTTCTCGATTTAAAAATGGTAAATAAAACAGAATTTGACTGGAAATATGGAACATATTGGTTAAAAGTTCATACTCGTACTCGGATATAATTAAAGATAGATCGCAACGAAGTATTGAAGCCAATTCCCTTTTAAAAATCGAATTTATGTAGTCGGAATACTCCAACTCACGGCTTTCTTTGAATGCTGCATGGCGAGCAGACCTCAGAAAATGGAGATCTTCAGTATCTAAAATACGTACCGCATTGGGACAATTTTCCATGACGCGCCATCCAAATTGCTCTTCGGTAATATAACGATCAAACAAAATAACATCGGGAGCCAGTTCTTTAATCCGCTGATCAAAATGAGCATCGTTAATCTGGATTGCTTCCACTTCCATCGGTTCCGAAAAATCAGAGGCTTGGGCCGACGTTAAAAAAGTAACTCGAAAATTCCAAGTCCGAAACAAGTCTAAGAGTTGAAGCATACGATGTCCAGCTGCTGTAGAAGCAGGTTCGGGAATCACCATACCTATAACTACTAAGTGTTTCATAAACAATCAAAAAAAATATCATTTAAGTTTTCCACGGTAGGAAAAATTAAATAGCACGTATCATATCCCCAATAATTGTTTCTTCTATTTTTCAAACTCCTCAGTAGTAACAATACCCTTATCTCTCAATGTAGCCAATTTTTCAATTTGATCAAAAATATCCTGATTACCAGAATGCGGACTATTAACGTTCTGAGCAGTAATTCTCCTTTCGTTAATTAAATCTCTTAAATATTGAAAAAATTTAAGCTTTCCTTTTGCGAAAACAATACTATTTTCATTTTTTGCCGCATTAAAAGTGCCTCCTTTTGCATCTAAGCTTCCAGCATACGAAAACTGAATAAAACCATTTGTTAAAATTCCTGGTTCCTTAATTTGAATCGAAGTAATATCTTTTATTAAAATCTCTTTCGTACCTCTAAGATTTAATAATCTTGCATTAAACCCCTTTCTAATAATTTCGATTGAATGATCATTAACTTTAAGAATACCATTCTCTCCTTCTACCTGTGTATAAAGTGGTGTTTCCATGGACTATTTTCTTTTATTAAATTAATTTTTGAAAATATAAGAATTTTCCTATCAATTGGAAACAAAATATTAGTGATATAATATAAATTCTTGAAGCATTTTAATTTCGAAATAAAAAAATAAAAAGGCTTAAAAAACAAAAAACTCACAATTTCTTG
>JAYRQH010000377.1:0-2518 GCA_041910715.1 Bergeyella sp. | reverse complement strand
ATCATGTTGCGAGAAACCCAACTTGAATTAGCTGCTGCGCCGTTGGCTGCATACTTTATCGGTCTCGCCTTGTTGTTTTTCGCTTCCAAAATAAAACCCATGATGAAGTGAAAAAACACTGCAAAAATAAGGATAGGCTGCATTAGAAATTGTACAAATGGGTTGTATCCCATGAAGTACGAAGCATCATTAAAAGCACTTTGGCTAAATACCGATATCAAATTTACTGATAGGTGCATAACCAAAAATATCAGCAGGAACATTGCTGATAATGCCATTGCATATTTTCTACCGATCGTAGAACTAAAGAATCCTGACATAATTTTTCTTTAAAAAATTGATTTTGCACAAAGTTAGACAATGTTAAAGACTCTTAAAAATGAGAATCCTCACAAATCGCTAGTTTATAACCCTTCTAAATAAGACCCGGGCAAGTGGTAGTTTGAATGAAAAACTATCGATCCTTATTCTCGAGATTATAGCGTTTTCCATTGTACGAAATACGCGTGGTACCCGCTGGAAAGGTAGAAATGCTGTAGGTTTTTGCTCTACGATCAACAAGATATGGATAAATCGTATATTTTTCCATTGATGGGCGATCAGAATTATCTGGAATATAAAAAGTAACATGATCTCTATTTTTTATCGAGAATACGGACGATTTAAATGTCGTATGAAAAACTGCCTCAGAGACATAATACGCACGGTAGTCGAAATAAAGTCGAAACGAGCAAAAAAGTAAGAAAACAAACGAAAAACGTAGTACATCTTTGATTGTTTTTTTCACCAAGATAGTTCGCAGTAGATAGAGTAAAAAGAACAAAATAACAACTTCTACAGTATTTATGGGTATGCGTTCAATCAATTGACCGTCAAAACTGCCAAAAAAATGAACAAGTTTTAAAAAGACACGCGCAAACTGCTCATAAAACCAATTGAGTAGATGAAAGTGAAGCCCCAACGCAATAAGAAATACATAACAAAAAGCAAAAACAATGAATAGTTGAGCTACAAATACCATAACCAAATTGGCTACAATAGAAATGAGCGGAAACTGATGAAAATAATATAATATAAGAGGAAGCGTCGCCAACTGCGCACTTAATGTCAAGCTGAAAACTGCTTTTGCATAATTTAGAAAGACATTTTTTGTTTCTGGAAAAAGATTAGAAATGGGTTTATTCAACCAAAAAATTCCTAAAACTGCGATAAAACTGAGTTGAAATCCCACATCAAAAATCTGGTTCGTATCCCAAAGCAAAATAATTAAAGCGGACAAACTCAACGAATGAATCAAATCAGGTTTACGTTCCAAAATGACATAAGCATAATAAATCGTAAGCATCAATGCGGAGCGAACGACCGAGTTTCCGTAATCAATTAGGATTGAAAAGAGCCAAATGCTAATCAGAGAAATCACAATGACCATTTTTTTTGGAAGACCAATTTTCGAAAAGACAAAGTAAATTAAGGCAAAGATAACGACCATGTGCGAACCCGAAATGGCAAGAATATGCACCAAACCCGTCTTGTTAAAATCCGAAACTATAGAAGCATTCAACTCCGGGCGATCCGCCAAACTGATTCCCTTAAGAAGCTCTTTGGTGTCATACGAAAGTTTGGGAATGGTATTGATGCTATTGAGAAGGTCCAAACGCGACTGCTTGATCTGTTGCGGTATTGAAATGCTTGTAAGTTTGGCAGCTTGAACGGCGTTTGGGAAATAGATTTGATAAAAAACACCTTGCCTGTTTAGGTATTTTTGATAATCAAATTGGTAGCTGTTTTGTGGAGGTTCAACAAATCGCAGAAAACCTTTCCCTTGATACCGATGAAAAAAATCAAGTTGTGCTTGCTCTTTAGGAATTGAAGCTACTGCTAAGAAAACACTAGAATCGTTGAAGATCTGGATCACATAGCGCCTGTTCGATGCGTTTGAATTTAATTTCTTCACCAATTGAAATTCTACATCTTGATTTTCAACAACCTCAACCAATGGAGTTTTAGGCTGTTGAATTTGATGGGTTAGCGCACCAAAACTAAAGAAAAGACTTATCAAAGCATATTCTGCAAAGCGATTTTTAAGAAAATAGACTGTGATACTTACGAGAACTAGTACAGAGAACGTGATGAGTAAGAACAAAAAATTCATTGGGTACTGTTCCTGAAATACAATACCTAAGATAAAAGCGATGCAAATAAAGAATAGAGGTTCCTTTTTCATGCAATTCACCATTTGTACGAAGTGAATTTACATAAAAACGGCTAAGTATAACTAGCTTTCTACAATAATTTTTGCAGCTAGATCGCTTGCACCACTACCGCCTAATTTCTCACGGAGTTCGGCGTAATCCGATAGCATTTTTGCACGATTTTCACCAAGAATCTGATGTAACTCGCGTACCAAATTTGGTGTTGTAAGTTCGTTTTGAATTAACTCTGTAACGACTTCCCGATCCATGATGAGATTAACCAGAGAAATATAGTTGATATTTTTACCTACTAGCCGCTTTCCTAT
>JAYRQH010000376.1:0-3996 GCA_041910715.1 Bergeyella sp. | reverse complement strand
GCAACCATCAATCCATCACATTCCATCAAGATCTCATCGATATTTTTTACACCTTCAGGTTTCTCAATTTTAGCGATGATAGGCGTCTTGAATTTATTGGTAGGATGCTGACTAATAAGTTCTTTGAGATCGATAATATCTTGCGCATGACGTACAAAGGAAAGGGCAATCCAATCCAGCTGCAAGTCCAGCATAAAATTAGCATCCTGAATATCTTTTTCGGTAAGCGCAGGTAGAGAGACGTTGGTATTAGGTAAATTAACTCCTTTTTTAGAACTCAAAGGTCCCCCTTGAATGGTTTTTGCTCTCACAGTGTCCACTCCATTGGTTTCCAAAACCTCCAAAACCAATTTTCCGTCATCAATAAGAATCCGTTCTCCGACCTTCACATCTTGTGGAAACTGTTGGTACGTCATATAGACTTTTGTAGAGTCTCCCTCGATTTTTTCATTGGTGAATGTTAAAACGTCACCTGGATTAAGGTATGAGCCTTCCTTTACAACACCTACCCTTAGTTTCGGACCTTGCAAATCGCCCAAAATTCCTACTGAGTAGCCAAAGTCGGCATTAATTTCTCTAATGGTTTCAACATTTTTTCTAACCAGATCATAATCGGCATGAGAAAAGTTGATTCTGAAGATATCCACCCCTGCCTTGATTAAGTCAATAATCACCTCTTTGCTTGAAGAGGCTGGCCCCAACGTTGCAACAACCTTAGTCTTCTTTAATCTTTTACTCATAATATTGTATTAAATGATAGAACTCTTCTTCCGAAGTAAGTTCATATTCTTGTATTTGAAACATCATATTTTCGGGCAACAAAATTACGGAAAATTCATCAATGTTGTCAGATGTTTTAATAATGTAGTCCACATCTTGAAAATTTGGTAATAAATAGTTAACATCTTCTTCATCTGTAAAGAGCTCAATGATCTCTTTTTTCTTGTGATGAATCACCGATTTATTACTGATAAACTGGATACAATTTTGTACGTCTTGATGGAAAGTTTTGAAAACGGAGTGCGAATACAAATGATATTCTTTTTCTATTTGAAAATCCTCAACTCGATGAAAACACAGATCGTTAATGTGATTGATGTGAAAGAATAGTTCATGATCTGGAACTGGCTTTATAAGTCGAACCAAGCCTAGTGTGATGAGCGCATCATCTTCATAATCAAGAGTTAATCTTTGGTTTTTCAAGGATATTTTGTTTTTTATTTAAAATATAAAATGCCCGTTGTGCCGCTTTTTCTTCAGCTTTCTTCTTTGAAGCGGCCGTCGCATTGGAAATTTTCACATCGCCTAGCCATACAATACTCCGAAATACCGGTGTTTTGTTGGGAAGCGTTTCTTCGAGAGTTTCGTAGCGTAAAATATTCTTTTTCTTTTGAGACCACTCCAAGAGTAAACTTTTATAGCTTACGATTTTATTCTCTAATTTAAGAATTTCATTTGGAGTAAGGAGTCTTTTAAGAACTACTTTTCGGCATTTTTCGTAATCACAATCCAAAAATAGAGCTCCTACCAATGCTTCAAGAAGGTTTCCAGAAAGATTTTCACTTAGCGTACTGCTTCCATCATTTCGCAGCATTTCGGATAAGCCGAGTTCATCACCCAACTTATTGAGATTTTTACGATTCACGATTTTCGATTTCATTTGGGTCATATAGCCTTCATTAGCCTTTGGATAATTTTCGTAGAGGTATGAAGAAATTATTGATCCCAAAACGGCATCACCTAGAAACTCTAATCGTTCGTAATTTTTTTTATTTTTTTCCGAAGAACCTTTTAGTGAGAAGGCCTCAATAAAAAGATGAGGTTTTTGCACGGTATAGCCCACGATGCGGTTTACTTTCTCAATAAACTTCAGGTCATCTTTAGAAAGCGGAGTGGTTTTTCTCTTTTTATGTAGAAATTTTGGAATGTATTTCCGAAACCTCATTGATTAAAGGAATTAATCAGACTTTTTTGAATAGGACACAAGCATTATGCCCTCCAAACCCAAACGTGTTACTCATCGCAACATTTACCTCTTTTTTCACAGGTTCGTTAAATGTAAAGTTCAATCGGTTATCAATTCTCTCATCATCCGTGAAATGATTGATGGTTGGTGGAACAATACCTTCAACAATTGTCTTAAGTGCTGCAATTGCTTCAATAACGCCAGCCGCTCCTAATAAGTGGCCTGTCATTGATTTTGTTGAGTTAATTTGAATGTTAAATGCGTTTTCGCCAAATAATTTCGCAATAGCGCTTGCCTCGGCAATATCGCCTAAAGGAGTTGACGTTCCGTGCATGTTGATGTGATCGACATCTGCAGCTGTTAAACCAGCGTCTTCCAGACAATTTTGCATAACCATAAACGCTCCAAGCCCTTCAGGGTGTGGTGCAGTCATATGATAAGCATCGGCGCTCATTCCACCTCCTGCTAATTCAGCATAAATAGTGGCGCCTCTTTTTTTAGCATGCTCGTATTCTTCAAGAATGATGCTTCCTGCTCCCTCTCCTAATACAAAACCATCACGGTCTTTATCAAAAGGTCTCGAAGCGGTTTTAGGATCATCGTTTCTTGTGGATAGTGCCATCATGGAATTGAAACCGCCTACGCCGCTTGCAGTAACTGCAGCTTCGGAGCCTCCACAAACAATGACATCTGCTTTTCCTAATTGGATAAGCATTTTGGAGTCGATAAGTGCGTTGGCAGACGATGCACAAGCTGATACGGTTGTGTAGTTTGGTCCATGAAAACCGTATTCCATAGAAATATGACCTGGAGTAATATCCGCAATCATCTTCGGAATAAAAAATGGATTGAATCGTGGAATGCCGTTTGAAGCCGCATAACCTAAAACTTCGGTTTCAAAAGTTTCAAGACCACCAATTCCGGATCCCCAAATGACACCAACTCTGTTTTTGTCTACATTGTCCTCAATCAATCGTGCATGAGCAACGGCTTCTCGAGCAGCAACAAGACCCAGTTGGGTATTGCGATCCATTTTTTTTGCCTCTTTCTTGTCGAAGTACTGCAAAGGATCAAAATCCTTAACCTCGCAGGCAAATTTTGTTTTAAAATTTTCGGAATCGAAAAGTGTAATTGGAGCAGCACCGCTCACCCCTTTAATAAGGTTTTCCCAGTATTCATTTGCATTTTTACCAATTGGCGTGATCGCACCAAATCCTGTGACAACTACTCTTTTCAATTCCATAAAATTATTCTATCTTCTTTAGATTATTATTTGTTTACTACCTCTTCGATGTAAGCAATAGCGTGACCTACAGTAGTAATTTTTTCTGCTTGATCATCAGGGATTTGAATGTTGAATTCCTTTTCAAATTCCATGATTAATTCTACAGTATCCAAAGAATCAGCTCCTAAATCGTTTGTGAAGCTAGCTTCAGGAGTTACTTCTGTTTCCTCAACGTCTAGCTTATCAGCGATAATAGCTTTTACTCTTGATGCAATGTCTGACATAATATATGATTTTATTAGTTGTTAGATAGGTGCAAATATATAAAATTCTTTAACATTTAAAATTCTTTTCAGCACGAGAATGATTTTTTTCGCATCTTTTTTTCCAATTATCTGATATCAACATGAATTCTTTTTTCCTTCTCTTCTAAAATACGTAATTTTGTATTCTTATTAAATGCCAATATATGGATCATAATTTGGATAATGATGACGATCTCTTCACGGGAAAAGAACATACACCCATTCGTGAAGATGCTTTCGTGATGAGTCCCGAAGCGAAAATTGAAAAAATCGAAGGTTTATTTGGAGAAATTATGCAAACTTTAGGTTTAGATATGACGGACGACTCATTGAAGGATTCGCCAAGACGTGTCGCCAAAATGTACGTGAACGAAATATTTGGAGGGCTACTACCCGAAAATAAACCGGGAATTTCTACTTTTTCCAATAAATATAAATACCGTCAAATGCTGGTGGAAAAGGATATTACTGTATATTCTTTTTGTGAGCATCACTTTCTT
>JAYRQH010000375.1:0-4061 GCA_041910715.1 Bergeyella sp. | reverse complement strand
ACTATATAAATCAAATCTATAATTATATAAAAACGCTATTGTGCTGAAAATGAATGGTATTCTTAGCGGTGAACATAAAAAAACGCCTATTTTTAGGCGTTTTTTTTACTTTTATTGATACTGTTTGAGAAGGTCTGTTAACGTATTGACGTCGTGAACTCCACTTGCTTTCCAAAGGAGCTCTCCTTTCTTATAAATTGCCAACGTGGGAACACCTCGCACGCCATTATCTGCGGCAATTTGCGGATATTGATCAATATCTATTTTAATAATTCGAGCAGCATCACCGATGCTGTCTTTTACGGAATTTAGTACCGATGACTGTACTTTGCATGGTTGGCACCATGTGGCAAAAAAGTCAATAAGAACAGGTCTTTCCGATTGTATTAATTCTTGAAATTTTTGTGACATAATTTTAATTTAATAGGTGTACATCAAAAATTGTACTCATTTAGAAGTTTAATTTTTTTTTGAAGATCTCGCCAAGATCCTCCATTGTAGGCTTCGAAACCAGCGTTTTGTAAAATAATTTTGGCTGATGCACTTCGCACTCCACTAGCACAGCATGTGATTACGGGCTTTTTAAGGTCTAATTTCTCTTTTGCTAACTTTAGATCTTGCAACGGAATGTTTTGCGCTTGCGAAATGTGGCCATTTTGAAATTCGGTTGAGGTGCGAACATCAATTATTTGGGCACCTCTGGACTTAAGATCTTTGTAGTCTACGGATTTTCCGAAGAGGTTTTTTAAAAAATCGAACATGTTGCTAGTCTTTATTCGTATCTGATTCCTGAATGATGGCTCGTACATTTTGCCATGTAGATCCGTCATAGACATTTGTTAGTCCTTTTTTTAACAAAATTTCCATCGCTTGATCTGCTTGTCGGCCTTTATTACAAAACACAACCACCTTTTTATGTGATTTTATCGTATCGAGATTATTTTCTAGCTCAGCCAGTGGAATGTTAATCGCTTTGTCGGATGCTGTTTGGGCAGAAAATTCCTCTGGGATGCGTACATCGACTAAAAGTGTTTCGTCATCCATCACGATTTCCTTGATGTTCCCAACGGGCCGTTCTGGAAGTGCTGCTGTTTTGCAACTCATTAAAGAAATTGCCGCAACCAGTATAATGCTACTACGTTTCACTATTTAAACACTTTTGATTGACAAACGAAATCGGTGGTAGGGATTTTTTCGGAATTTTTTATGCCGTTAAATCCACCGTCTATTTCTGTGAAATTTCGAATTCCCTTTGAATTAAGTATGCTTGCAGCAATCATGCTTCGATATCCACCGGCGCAGTGTAAAAAGAAATGCTCCTTATCGTCCACGGTATTTGCCCATTCGTTGATATAATCCAAAGGTTTGTTGTAGGCATCTTCTACGTGTTCAGCTTCATATTCAGAAGGTTTTCTCACATCGATAACTTTGCTGTTTTCATTATACTGTTTGGAAAATTCCTCGGGCGTAATTCGGTTGATGGTGTCCAATTCTTTGCCGGCAGCTTTCCAAGCTTCAAAACTCCCATCCAGATATCCCACGACATTATCAAATCCTACTCGAGCAAGACGCGTAACCGCTTCTTCTTCATTTCCATTTTCGGTAACGAGCAATATGGGTTGTTTCACATCCACAATCATTGCGCCAACCCAAGGTGCAAAATCACCTTTTAAACCAATATTTATCGAATTGGGAACAAATCCTTTGTGGAATTCGGCAGCAGGACGTGTATCCAAAATTAAAGCTCCTGTATTTTCCGCTACATTTTCAAATTCGTTGGCGTCCACAGCCTTCAGCGCTGTTTTCTTTACTTCGTCGAAGCTTTGATATCCACTTTTATTCATTGCTACATTCATTCCGAAATATTTTGGAGGCGGAGCCAATCCATCAAGAACTTCTTTAATAAAAGCCTCTTTATTTGGTTGATTTAGTGCATAGTTGGTATTCTTCTGATTTCCCAGCGTATCGACCGTTTCTTTTTGCATTTTTTTACCACAAGCTGAACCGGCACCGTGAGCTGGATAAACGGTAATGTCGTCGCTCAAAGGCATAATTTTATTAGTCAAACTATCGTACAGAAGTCCAGCCAATTCTTCCTGAGTCATATTTGCTGCCTTTTGAGCTAAATCGGGTCTTCCCACATCACCTAAAAACAGAGTGTCTCCCGAAAAGATTGCGGTTTCTTTACCATTTTCATCAATAAGAAGAAACGTAGAACTTTCCATTGTGTGGCCGGGTGTATGCAGAACTTTAATTTTGATTTTTCCGACTTCAAAAATTTGATTGTCTTCGGCAATAATTGCATCAAACTCTGGATTCGCTGTTGGTCCGTACACAATTGGCGCTCCTGTTTTCTGGCTTAAATCTAAATGACCTGACACGAAATCTGCATGAAAATGCGTTTCAAAAATATATTTTAAGGTCACATGATCTTTTTCTAAACGATCGAGGTACGGTTGTACTTCACGCAAAGGGTCAATAATTACTGCCTCATTTTCAGAAACAATATAATAAGCTCCTTGAGCAAGACATCCCGTGTATATTTGTTCAATTTTCATTTTAAAAAATTTCTAGTTAATATTTTTATCAAATAGTATACAATTTATTGCAGTTATGATTGAATCTGCCTATCCCTGAAATATGGTTTCACGTAAAATAACATAGATACCCATAACAAGGACAAACCATCCAAAGAACGGACGAAGTTTTTTACCTTCAATTTTTTTTGCAAGACGGACACCTACGATAATTCCTGCAATTGATAGCGCTGAAAAAATCAGTAGAAAATTCCAATCTACCAGAAGTTTGTCCATCGAACTTCCAAATCCAATTAACGAGTTCGTCGATATAATAAATAAGGAAGTCGCTACCGCTTCTTTCATATTTAATTTCAGAAGCATTACTAAAGCAGGCACAATCAAAAATCCGCCTCCAGCTCCAATGAGTCCGGTGATAATCCCTACCAATAGTCCCTGTGAGACTAATAAAGTAAAATTAATATCAGTGGCTTTCCTAATAATACTGCGATCTGCCTTGGAAATCATTTTATAAGAGGAAATAAGCATTAATACAGCAAATAATAATAATAAGAAGGTTTCTTTTGTTAGAACAATTCCCCACTTATTTATGATGTAATGTGGCAAATGCGGAAGAACAACTCGCCTCGAAAAAAGAACGCCCAAGATTGAGGGTATACCAAACAGAAAGGCGGTTTTGTAATTTACCAATTTCTCCTTCATAAATCCCCCTGCTCCAAAAAGACTTGTGATACCCACCACAAAAAGGGAATACCCTGTTGCAGTAATGGCATCATAGTGAAAGAGATATACGAAAACAGGGACGCTCAATATGCTGCCGCCGCCTCCGATAAGTCCCATAACCAATCCAATAATGATTGCGAAAAAATATCCTAAGTATTCCATAATGATAGTGCAAAGGTAAAAAAGTAATTATTGTCGCACGGTGACTTTGGTTACATAGGATTCTGATACCAAAAACAAAATGATACCTTAATATATAGTAATGATCTGATCTTCTACCCCAGCAAATTGTACACGGTCTCCTTTTTTCTTATCTTTAAATTCTTGAAAAATTGGCGCTTCTGTTGAGATTGAAATAACCTCTTTCGTACCAAGCGTAAATTTAGGGACCGAAATTCCAATGAAAATAAAATGATTATTAAGTTCAAGTATTGATCCTCCTTCGACACGGTCTCTTTCTTCATTGCTCAGTTCGCTTTCTACTAAAGCTAAATTATCCTGCGCTTCTTTCAACAACACTTCAAAACGCAGCTGAAGATCTTTAAACTCAACCTGTCTTGACAAATCATCAGGATCAATTGTGCTGTCTTCATCCAAATCCGACGCATTGACGTAGCGATCTACCGTTTGCTGCATATTTGCAATCACTTTTTTTTGTTCTTCGATAATGCGATTTAGGATTTCGGTTCGTTTCATAATTCAATATTTAGCGTGATTAACAAAGTTAACAAAAAAACAGCAGGAGCAAACCGACTTTTACAATGACATTTTTTAGTACTTTTATCCGTTGAATTCATTTTT
>JAYRQH010000374.1:0-6869 GCA_041910715.1 Bergeyella sp. | reverse complement strand
CGACTATTTCCAGAGAATAGACGAAATTAAAACCCATCAAAAAACACTGTTGGCGATGAGTTCGGAAATTTCAGGACATGTAAAACCCAAATATCACGGCAAGATTGGAAGTATTTTGCAAAAATTACTACCCGCAGGTTCCATTTTGGGTGCACCAAAAGAAAAAACAAAGGAGATCATCAGTGTTGCAGAGGCAGAGAAAAGAGGCTGGTATACGGGAGTGTGCGGTTATTTTGATGGTGAAAATCTAGATTCTTGTGTCATGATTCGTTTTATCGAAAAGGAAAATAATGCGCTTTACTTCCGAAGTGGCGGGGGAATCACCCATCAAAGTAGATTGGAAAGTGAATACGAAGAGATGAAAAATAAAATTTATGTACCCATTTTTTGAAAGTATTAAGGTTGAAGACCAAAAGATATTTCTGCTCGATCTTCACCAAAAGCGAGTGGATGAAACATACGCTCATTTTGGTAGCTTGGAACGTATCGACTTAAGACAAATTTTCGAAAAGCTAAGCGTTGACGAAAATGGCCTCTTTAAGCTTCGAATTTCTTACGATTTGCAAGGGAATTATGAAGCAAAATTACTTCCGTATGCGATTTCTGAGATCGATGATTTTCAATTGGTTGTTGATGACCACTTAGAGTATCAATATAAAAATGAGGACCGGGATCAATTTCATTATTTAAAGAAAAAAGCATCAGCAGATGAGATTATTATTGTCAAAAATGGTAGCATTACAGACACCTCATTTTCCAACCTATTGTTCTTAAAAAATAAAGTGTGGTATACACCAAGAACGTTTCTACTCAACGGCGTTATGAGGCAGCATTTGCTACAAAATGATAAGATTCAAGAAGCGAATATTACTTTAAATACACTGGGTGAGTATTCACATTTTCAGCTTATTAATGCGATGAATGATTTTGACGATATGTTTATTTACCCAATGTCTAAAATCATTAATTTACCTAAGCAAGATCCGGAGGAGTATTTATAAATAGCGTTCTCACTGCATCTTTACATTTTCAAAAAGTCAAAGTAGGTTGCTAATACTTCCGCATTCGGAATTTCACTCGTGATTACTTCTAGAATTTTTGGTTGTTCATCTGGTTTGAAAAAATTATCAAGTACGCGCTCTAACGTGAGGTCATCTTCGACTTTTACGTAGCCAAATCCAAAATGTTTAGCCAAATGCTCGCAGGTCATATTATGTTTTGTTGCAATAAATTCGTTAACCGTATTTTCGTCCGCTTTTGTTGGACCAGGAATGATTTTAAAAATGTTACCTTCCATATTATTTACCACCACGATTCGGGTAAATGGCGGAATATATTGATTCCAAAGTCCATTAATATCGTACAAGAAACTTAAATCGCCAGTCACCAAAACTGTTGGTTTTTCACTTTTAATAGCGTAGCCCATCGCTGTAGAGGTTGATCCATCAATACCGCTTGTTCCTCGATTGCAAAAAACTTCATGTTGCTGAAAATCAAATAATTGAGCGTACCGAATGGACGACGAATTAGAAAAATGAATGTTGTACGTTTCAGGAATTTTCAGGCTTAGCAAGTAGAATAAGTAAAAATCGGAATAACCTACTTGTTGCAAAAATTCACCATGTTTAATATCGCGCTTATTTTTTAAGTTTTCCCACAGATTAAAATAGGGATGAGGTTCCAAACTCACATTTTGTAAAAGTTTAGCAAAAAAGACCTCAGGAGTTGTCTGTATTTTATGAGTTAAACTGTGATAGGTGTCGGGTTGCCAAAAAGGATCAATATGCCAATGCTGCATGGGTTGAGCTTTTCGCAAAAATTGCTTTACTTTTTTAGATACCACATTTTGTCCAACAGTTATCAGTAGGTCGGGTGCATACGTCTTGAAATCTTCATCGGTAAAGGTGAAAATATAACGATCGATATGGGCAAAGAATTTTTCGTGATTTACATTAGAGGTAACTTCCGTAAGAACGACTACCGAGTGATTTTTAACCAATTGTGAAAGCTGACTTTCGAGCTCGGTGCTGTAATCTTTTGTGCCAACCAAGATCAGAATTCGTTTTGCCGTATTCCATTCTGCAATTAAGCTGGGAGCAAGGTCAAAATTCTTTTTTTGTACGGTTTTCTCGATGGATGGAAAAAGCGGAATTTCACCTACAAGATCGTACAATGGCTCTGAAAGAGGTACGTTTATGTGGACAGGGCCTTGCTTTTCAATACAAAGCTCGACGGCTTTCTTGATAAGATCTAAATTAAGATCATCTGCATTCTCTTCACTATCATCCACCAATTCAAAGTCACCGTATGAATGTTGTTGAAATAAATTTTTCTGACGAATGGTTTGTCCATCAAACAAATCAACAAAATCAACAGGACGATCCGCGGTAATATATAAAACGGGGACATTCTGATAGAAGGCTTCCGTAACGGATGGATAATAATTAGCAGCTGCAGAACCGCTGGTACACGTTACTGCAACAGGTTTTTTCGTGGCCTTAGCCATTCCTAAAGCTACAAAGCCCGCACTGCGCTCATCAACGATGCTAAAGGTGTTAAAAAGCTCAAGCTCAGAAAAATGAATTGCAATGGGTGCATTTCGTGATCCTGGAGAAATTATCATATCCTGAATTCCGTATTCGGTAAGTACGTGAGCCAATAACTGCACACTTCGTTTCGAAGAGTATTTTTTCATACCGCAAATTTAGTGTAATTGTTCCAATCAATGTAGGGATATCCTATGGAAAAGCAGCTTACATGATTCTTTTTTAAGGTTTTATTTCTGCATCTTCCAATTGAAAATTATGTATTTTTGTACGAATCAAAATTTCACGAAACAATGGATAAAATCCCTAGTGTAGACCTGCGTGATTTCCTTTCGGACAACCCGGAACGCAAACAGAAATTTGTAAATGAAATCGGAAAAGCATACGAAGAAATTGGTTTTGTAGCACTAAAAGGCCATTTTTTGGATGATCAGTTGGTAGATAAGTTATACGGTGAAGTAAAAACGTTTTTTGATCTTCCTGTCGAAACAAAAAAGCAATACGAGATTGAAGGTATTGGAGGGCAGCGTGGCTACGTTGGTTTTGGAAAAGAAACGGCAAAAGGATTTAAAAAAGGTGATTTGAAAGAATTCTGGCACTTTGGTCAGTATTTAAGCGATAACTCTTCGTACAAATCTGTTTATCCCGATAACGTAGAAGTTGCGGAAGTTGAGAATTTCAACAAGGTGGGAAAAGAAGCCTTTCAAATGCTTGAAAAAACGGGAATTTATGTGCTTCGCGCTTTAGCGTTGCATTTAGGTTTGGACGAGTTTTATTTTGATAAATTCGTTAAAGAAGGCAACTCCATTCTAAGGCCAATTCACTATCCTCCTATAATGGAAGAACCTGATGATGCCGTTCGTGCTGCTGCGCATGGTGATATTAATCTCATTACACTCTTAATGGGTGCGCAAGGAAAGGGATTGCAAGTTCAAAATCATAATGGTGAATGGATTGATGCTATTGCGGAGCCTGATGAACTGATGATTAATGTTGGAGATATGCTATCCCGACATACGAATAACAAACTCAAATCAACAATTCATAGAGTGGTGAATCCACCTCGCGAATTATGGGGTTCGTCGCGATATTCGATACCATTTTTTATGCATCCTGTGAGCGAAATGCCATTGAATGCTTTGGAAGAAACTGTGGACGAAAATCATCCGAAATTATATCCGGATACAACTGCTGGAGAGTTTCTTACCGAACGCTTAATTGAATTGGGACTTATTAAAAAATAAAAAAAACGAACTTCGGTTCGTTTTTTTGTTCTCTAGGCATGTATTTTTTCTAAAAGACCGATTAAAGGTTTGCCTTTTTCAATGCTTATTGATTGATTATCAAGTCCATTTAGGCTGTTGAAAATATCGTGATACATTGCTTTTAAGTTTTCTTCGTTCGTCTGAGACGCAATTTTGTAATTTTCTTGTATACCTTGAATATGCTGAAACTGCACTTCGTCAAAATATTGACCCGATATTTTTAACGTCCCCAATTCACCAATGATATTTAACGAGGTTTCTTGATTTTTTTCAAATACCGAAGTGGTGAAATTCAAAACAATCGTTGTTCCCGAAGCGCTTCGCAAGATAACAACTGCCTGATCTTCAATTTCAGTGATCTCCACATTCCGATACGTACGTAAATCTTTATACTGAATATGTAAATCTTCTTCAAGTATAAAGCACAGTAAATCAATTAAATGCGAGAATTGAGTATAGAGTATGCCACCGTCCTTGTCTTTTTTTCCTTTCCACGATCCTGGTTTATAGTATTTTGAATCTCTATTCCAAAATGCGTTAAACTGCAAATTATACAGTTTCCCAAGTCTATTTTCTCCGACGATTTGTTTCAGAACTTTTGCGACTGGCGCATATCTGTTTTGAGCAACTACATAAACCTTGCACTGATTACGAATACTTGCCTCTTCCAAAGTACCCGCCTCGCGCAAGCTAAAACAAAACGGTTTTTCAATTAAAATGGAGTAGCCATTTTGAAGTAATCGCAGGGCCTGTGGAAAGTGGAGGTGATTGGGAGTTGCGATAACTACCAGATCACAATTTATTTTTTGGGCAAAAAAGTGATCGAGTGCATCTGATGAGCCTTGAATATCCAAGTTTTCAGGATCAATTTCTGCAACAATTTCGACATTAGGAAATGTGTTTAGTATTGCTTTATGTTTGGTTCCCATAAAGCCCATTCCCAAAATGGCAATTCTCATAGTATCGTTTTTTTTGGAATCGTAAAAATACCAAAATTTTAGGAAACTCGGCTTCTTAACCAAGCAAAAAAGCCGCACTTGTGCGGCTTCTTTTCAAAAAAATATGTTGTTTATTTTACCTTTTCTTTAGTAGGCTTTTGGGGTTTTCCAATGAGGCCATCTTTTGCTTCATTAAGATCTAAAATAACCATTTCACCCTCTGCAAATTGCTTGTTGACTAACATTTCGGCAAGCAAATCTTCGATATACTTTTGAATCGCTCTCTTCAACGGTCGTGCTCCAAAATCTTTATCCCATCCTTTTTCAGAAATGAAATCTTTAGCTTCGTCAGTAAGCTCTACCTTATAACCCAATTTTTCTAGTCTTCCGTATAGCTTAGACAACTCTAAATCAATAATTTGTCTGATATCCGCCTGCTGAAGCGAATTAAAGATAATAATATCATCAATTCGATTCAAGAATTCAGGAGCAAATGCTTTTTTCAACGCACTTTCGATGGTACTTCGTGCACGCGTATCGGAAGTTGATTTTTTAGCTGAAGTTCCGAAACCTACACCATCTCCAAAATCCTTTAGGTCTCGGGTACCAATATTTGAAGTGAGAATAATGATGGTATTTCTAAAGTCGATTTTTCTTCCTAAAGAATCTGTGACGTGTCCTTCATCCAATATTTGCAATAAAATATTGAAAACATCGGGGTGTGCTTTTTCAATTTCGTCGAGAAGTACTACCGCATATGGTTTTCTACGCACCGCTTCGGTTAATTGTCCACCCTCTTCGTAACCTACATATCCTGGAGGCGCACCAACCAATCGTGATACCGCAAATTTCTCCATGTATTCACTCATATCAATACGGATAAGCGCTTCATCGGAATCAAATAATTCGCGAGCCATCACTTTAGCCAACTCGGTTTTACCAACCCCAGTTGTTCCTAAGAAAATAAACGTACCAATCGGTCTGTTTGGATCTTTCAAACCGGCACGGTTTCTCTGGATGGCTTTCACTACTTTTTTAACAGCATCTTCCTGACCGATAACTTTTCCATTAAGTTTGTCATCCATTTGAGCAAGTTTATCCAACTCGTTTTTGCCCACTTTGGTTACAGGAACACCACTCATCATGGATACCACTTCCGCAACATTTTCTTCTGTAACGGTTTCTTTTTTCTCTTTCACGTCTTTATCCCAATCTTCCTGGGCTACAGCCAATTCCCTCTGCAAACGTTCTTCCTCATCTTTCAGCTTACGCGCTTCCAGGTAATCTTGTGCTTTAACAGCTTTTTGCTTCAGTTCCTTTATTTCCTCGATTTTAGCTTCGTGATCGATGATAATTGTTGGAACTTTCATATTCTTGATATACACACGAGAACCGGCTTCGTCCATCGCATCAATAGCTTTGTCTGGTAAAAAACGGTCTGTGATATAACGTGATGTTAAATTTACACAAGCTGCGATAGCTTCAGGTGTATAGGTAACATTATGATGATCTTCGTATTTATCTTTTATTTGATTCAAAATTAAAATGGTTTCTTCAACGGAAGTTGGCTCCACCATTACTTTTTGGAATCTTCTTTCTAAAGCGCCGTCTTTCTCAATGTATTGTCTGTATTCATCAAGAGTCGTCGCACCAATGCATTGAATTTCACCTCGTGCCAATGCTGGCTTAAACATGTTTGAAGCATCCAAACTTCCTGTGGAACTTCCAGCTCCAACAATCGTATGCAATTCGTCAATAAACAAAATGACATCGCGGTTTTTTTCAAGTTCCGTCATGATGGCTTTCATGCGCTCCTCAAACTGGCCACGATACTTTGTTCCAGCAACTAGGCTTGCCAGATCCAACGTGATTACCCTTTTTCCGTACAATACACGGGATACCTTTTTCTGATGAATACGTAACGCTAAACCTTCTGCTATAGCCGATTTACCTACTCCCGGTTCACCAATAAGCAACGGATTGTTTTTCTTTCTACGAGAAAGAATTTGTGATACACGCTCAATTTCCTTTTCGCGACCAATCACAGGATCCAGCTTTCCATCTTTTGCTAGCGCAGTAAGATCTCTCCCAAAATTGTCTAATGTTGGCGTCTTGCTTTT
>JAYRQH010000373.1:0-3073 GCA_041910715.1 Bergeyella sp. | reverse complement strand
TTGGATCCCCGCATCATACCGCAATTATTTTGTAGCTGTTGATTTAAACAACACGCCCATCAACATGAATGACGACAAAGTCTATGAAATTTCTGTTAAAAATGGATTGCCAGCGACTAGTGAAGGTACAATAAGTGCGGATCTTGATAAGTCTGGCGACTTGTGGATTGGTACAACTAATGGCCTTCGAATTTTACACAATGCGGTTTCGACGGTTTCAGAACCCAATGTACAAGTAGATCCTGTGATTGTGGAAGAAAACGGAATTGGCGAAGAGCTCTTTCGAGATGGCTATATTCTGCAGATTGAAGCGGATTCTGGTAACCAGAAGTGGGTTTCTGTAAGTAATGGGGGTGTTTTTTACTTGAGTTCGAACGGCGAAAAAACAATCAACCACTTTACAAAAGAAAACTCTCCATTACCAACAAATAGCGTAACGGACGTTAAGGTTGATGAAAAAACCGGGAAAGTATATTTCGTTACTTTAGATGGGATTGTGGTATATCAAGGCGATGTGTCAAACGTTACAAGTAATTTTGGTGACGTGTTGGTGTATCCGAATCCTGTTGTCTATGCTAATTATAAAGGAAATGTACGTATCAAAGGTTTAGCAGAAAAAACAAATATCCGAATCACCGATGCAGCGGGCAATTTGGTGCATCAAGCTGTATCCAGGGGAGGCTTTTACGAATGGGATCTCACCAATCGTGGAAAACGAGTGGCTTCTGGAATTTACTTTGTGTTAATGACTAATGAAGATGCTACAGATAAAGCTACTGCAAAAATTGCTGTAGTTAATTGATGAATACGTTTGTAGGTTTTTTAGTTTCCGTCACGCGATATGGCGACCAAGATGCGATTCTCCATCTGGTAACCCAGGATTTTGGATTTCAATCATTTTATGTGCGGAGTATTTACACGCAAAGAAATAAGAAAAAACCCTACCTAAGTCTTCTCAACGAATTGCAAATAAGTACCACTCAGGGTTTTACGAAAGGGGATTTAAAAACTGTGCGAAGTTTAGATTTGGTTTCTGAAACACAGCTGTATGCCGATTTTAAAGCGCAATCCATCGTCTTTTTTATTGCTGAAATTTGCAATTCTGTGTTGCGAAACGAAGAAGATGCCCACGCATCGTATCAGCACATTAAAGAACTACGAAAACAACTAGAAAAAGGATTCTATCACGTTCATTTGGTATTTTTAATTCTTCTGCTTAAAAATCTAGGTTCGTCACCGCTGGTCTCTGAGCATTATTTTCTTAATCCGGAAGAAGGTGCATTTGGTAATGATATGTATAACCGCAATTTTACTCAAGAAATTTCAGACATATGGAAAACTATTTTGCAATCGCATGACCCGTTTTCTGTCGAAATTAAGAATCAAAATCGCAAGATGATGTTGGATTCGATATTAATTTACTACCACATTCATGTTCCCGGATTTAAAATGCCAAAATCCTTAGAAGTTTTACAACAGATTTTTGAGTCGTAATTAGACAATCAGTTCGTATTTTTTTTGTTAACTTTGCACTCGCAATTTTGCATGAGATTCATGAGTAAAAAAGCAGCATATCATACACTTGGGTGTAAATTAAATTTTGCAGAAACCTCTACTATCGCAAGGGAATTAACCTCTGCAGGGTATGATCGTGTCGATTTCGATGAGTCAGCCAATGTATACGTTATCAATACCTGTTCGGTAACAGAAAATGCCGACCGTGAATGTAAGTTACATGTAAAACGCGCTATGAAAGCCAATCCTGATGGGTTGGTAGTTGTGGTGGGTTGTTACGCACAGTTGAAACCCGAAGAAATTGCCTCAATTCCGGGAGTAGATTTGGTGCTTGGTGCCAAAGAAAAATTTAATGTACTTAGTTATTTGAATGATTTGCAAAAATCGGACGAAGGAATTGTACATTCTTGTGAGATCGAAGAAGCAGATTCGTTTATCGGAAGTTATTCTTTCGGTGATCGTACACGTGCCTTTTTAAAAGTGCAAGATGGCTGCGATTACAAATGTACCTACTGTACCATTCCATTAGCACGTGGTATTTCACGTTCTGATACAATTTCGAATGTCTTGAAAAATGCCAAAGAAATTTCGGAAAAAGGTATCAAGGAAATCGTTCTTACGGGGGTTAATATTGGTGACTATGGAAAAGGTGAATTCGGAAACAAGCGCCACGAACATACTTTTTTGGATCTTATTTCTGAGTTAAATACAGTGAAAGGAATCGAACGAATTCGTATTTCATCTATCGAACCTAATTTATTGAAGGATGAAGCTATTGATTTGGTGTCAAAAAGCGAAAGTTTTGTTCCCCATTTCCACATTCCGCTTCAAAGTGGTTCTGATGTTTTGTTGAAAAAAATGAAGCGTCGGTATCTAACGCAACTTTATTCCAATCGAATTGCAAAGATTAGGGAAGTAATGCCGCACGCTGCAATTGGTGTGGATGTTATCGTTGGTTTTCCTGGAGAGACGGAAGAACTTTTTTTAGAGACGTATTCCTACTTAAATAGTTTACCGATAACCTACCTACATGTGTTTACGTATTCCGAAAGGGATAATACGGAAGCTGCAGCTATGGAAGGAATCGTTCCTGTGGCAGAGCGAAAAAAGCGGAATAAAATGTTGCGCATCTTGTCGGAAAAGAAAAAATATGAATTTTACGAATCTCAAATAGGAAAAACTTTTCCTGTACTTTGGGAACATGAGAATAAAGACGGGATGATGTTTGGTTTTACGGAGAATTACGTTCGCGTACAAAAACCTTTTGACATTCATTCTATCAACGAAATCGAGTGGGTCGAACTGAAAAAAATCGAGTCTGATGGGACAGTTTCGGTCTCGCCCTCTTTTGCTGCATTTCTTGCAGGCATCAACTAAACAATCTATTTTTTAAATCATTTATTTGTTCAATGTGAATTTCCTATCTTTGGTCAGGAAGGTTAATACTTTTTTATGAGAAAACAATTTTTGCTATTTGGCGCGATTATCGTCGTTCTTAGTTGGATTATTGGTTATTTTACTAATTCCAGTTATTGGGTCCCTGTTATTTTAACGATTA
>JAYRQH010000372.1:0-11743 GCA_041910715.1 Bergeyella sp. | reverse complement strand
AGATAAACCTTGCTGCCAACTAGCACGTATCTCTGTTTCAGTTTTGCCAGAAAGTATTTGTTTCCGTAATTCGTCACTGCCAGCCAGTTTATCAAAAAACAGATTTTTCAAAAAGAAATCCTGATTCGGATTTTTATAATTTTTATAGGATTTCAGTAACCAAGAAAGATTCAAAATTCGTAAATCATCCGTGTTCTGAGAAAGATTTTCACCGTAACAAAGTTTGCCATTTAGAAATGGATCTTTTGCGCCATAATTTGGTTTAGGAGTAAATTGATATGGCAAATTCTTGGTCCAGGGACTACCGTAAATTTGAAAGGGTAAATCCGTTCCGCGGCCAACTGATACTTGCGTACCCTCAAAAAAACACAGTGATGGATACAGGTTAATCGACAAATCATTCGGTAGATTTGGAGACGGTCGGTCTAAAATTGGATATCGGCTTTTCTTATGATAGCCAAGCATTGGTACCACAGTATATTGTGCTTTAAGACTATTTTTAAGCCAGTTTTCCCCATTTACCATCGAGCCGTACTCACCAATTGTTAGTCCATACACCACGGGCACAGGATGCAAGCCCACAAAACTAGCCCAATTGGAGTTCAAAATCGGTCCATCCGTATATCCGTCGTGTGGATTTGGACGATCAAGAACAACCACCTCTTTGTTGTTTTCAGCCGCTGCTTCCATTACATAAGCCAAAGTCGAAATATACGTGTAAAAACGTACACCAACATCCTGAATGTCAAATAAGATAACATCAATACCAACTAATTGCTGGGCGGAAGGTTTTTTATTAGCACCATACAGAGATACTATGGGCAAACCTGTCTTCGCATCAACACCATTTTTAACATGTTCTCCGGCATCGGCAGTACCCCTAAATCCATGTTCGGGTGCAAAAATGGTTTTAATTTTAATATTATTTTTCACTAAGAAATCAACCAAATGCGTACGATCGCTCATCAGACCTGTGTGGTTTGTTACGATGCCAATCGTTTTATTTTTTAGCAAAGGAAGGTACAATTCAGGTCGATCGGCTCCCGTTTTGAAGCACTCATCGGCTTTTGTTTGTGCTTTAGCATGAATGCTTCCTAAAAAAATTAGGCATATAAGAACTAAATTGATAAATTTGATGCGTAAAGTCATTGATTTGAGATTTCCTATCTATTTTTCGAGAAAAATTGCTGTAGCCAAAGATACTAAAAATAACCTTTCACGGGTTATTGTCTTTATCGGCAGGCTGTCGGTTGCTTTGGGTATTATTGTTTCTTTAATCACTGTTTCCACGGGATTGGGTTCTAAAAAAGCTATTAAAAGCAGTTTATCCGATTTTAGTGGTGAGATCACAATAAAATCCAATCGTTCCAACTCTTCATATAACTCAACTGTCTTAGAACAACAGGATTTGAAGTTGGATCAAATCAAAAAACTTCCGGAGATCCGTAATGTGCAAAGTTTTGTAAATACAAATGGCATATTACGAACGGATGATAATTTTGCTGGAGTTATTTTCAAAGGTGTTGGAGATGATTTTCAGCGCGAGACTTTCAAGAAATTTCTCGTTTCTGGCGAAGTTCCGAAATTTTCGGATAACCAACTTTCGAATGATGTCTTGCTTTCTCAGAAAATTGCGAGCGATCTCCATAAAAAACTTAATGATAGTGTGATTGCTATATTCTCCAAAGAGAATGAGAAACCGGTATACCGTAAGTTCAAAATTGCAGGAATATACAAAACCGATATTAAAATGCTCGATGATCTTTACATGATCGGTGGTATAAAGCATGCGCGGCGTGTACAGGGTTTTGAAGATAAACAGGTAGGCGGTATGGAAGTGTTCTTAGATAATGTGGATGATATCGATAGAGTTTTTCCAAAAATTGAAAGTCTAATTGGCTACAAAAACTACGCTGAAAAAATTACCGATCGCTTTCCGCAAATTGTCGATTGGATTAATCTTTTTGATACCAATATCGGACTCATCATTGCCATTATGTTGCTCGTTGTTGTCATTAACATTATCATGGTTTTACTCATTCTGATTATTGAGAGAACCAATTCCATTGGATTATTAAAAACCATGGGAGCTACCAACCAGCAGATTCGCGCCATATTCATTAACTACACTGTTATCATTATGATTCCGGGTTTGCTTGCAGGAAACATTATAGGAATTGGATTATTGCTTATTCAAAAATTTTTTGGTGTAATTCGTCTCAATCCCGAAAACTACTACGTTACTGAGGTGCCGGTCGATCTTAACCCGGTTTATATCCTCGCGATATCTCTAGGAATTCTGTTAGTTTCTGCCTTTGCATTAGTTTTGCCAAGTTACCTCATTAGCAAGATTTCCCCTGTAAAATCCATAAAATACAGTTAGAAGTTCTAGTTATCAACTCCTTTACAGTAGTGTCATTCTGAGTTTCGGCATAATAAGCTGGCATGCTCAAAAGCGTAATCACCGTCGAATCTTCGCTCTAAAAATCGTATATTTGTCATCCTTAAATTTAGAGAATGAAGTTTGCAAATAACATCCTGGAAACCATTGGAAACACACCTTTGGTTAAACTTAATAAAGTTTTAGGCGACGATTTTCCTGCCCTAGTTTTAGCTAAAGTAGAAACCTTCAATCCGGGAAATTCCGTGAAAGACCGAATGGCTTTGAAGATGATTGAAGATGCGGAGAAGGATGGTCGATTGAAACCTGGTGGAACAATCATCGAAGGTACGTCAGGAAATACAGGAATGGGCTTGGCGCTAGCTGCTATTGTGAAAGGATATAAATGTATCTTCGTCACCAACTCCAAGCAATCTAAAGAAAAATGCGATATTCTTCGCGCTGTTGGAGCTGAGGTAATTGTTTGTCCAACCAATGTAAAACCAACAGATCCACGTTCGTATTATTCCGTTTCTAAGCGCTTGGCAACCGAGACTGAAAACGGTTGGTATGTAAATCAGTATGATAATTTATCAAATCGAGTGGCACATTACGAACAGACCGCCCCCGAAATTTGGGAACAAACGGATGGTAAACTCACGCATTTTGTTGCTGGAGCCGGAACGGGAGGCACGGTCACAGGTTGTGGAATGTTTTTCAAGGAGAAAAATAAAGATATTAAAGTTATTGGAGTGGATACGTATGGGTCCATTCTTAAAGAATATCACGAAACGGGGGAAATTCATTACGATCATGCATACTCCTATATTACGGAAGGAATTGGGGAGGACATTATTCCCGAAAATTATGATATGAACGTGATTGATCACTTTGAAAAAGTCACCGATAAGGATGGCGCCATCTACGCACGTAAACTTGCATTGGAGGAAGGCATATTTTGTGGATATTCTGCAGGAAGTGCTATTGCGGCATTGGTTCAGATGAAAGATCAGTTTACAAAAGACGATATCATTGTTGTTTTACTACATGATCATGGAAGTCGATATGTTGCCAAAATTTATAACGACGATTGGATGCGCGATCAGGGTTGGCTGGATGAACAATAAAGCCTTTGTAAAATAAAAGATGGACATTGATCCATCTTTTTTTATCTAGTTTACTATTTGTATGTTATTTCGGAAAGTTTTTCCGCTAATTTTTTGGTTAGATTTTTTCGTGTATACTGTTCAATACCCATTCGTTCCTCCTTCGGAAGGTTTGATTTCCATTTTTGGTAGTGCTGTAAAATAGAATTTTTTACTTCTGTTTTTTGGCTGTAGTTAAAGTGTGCGCCCGCTCTAGTTTGCTCAAGAATCCGAGCTACATCAGCGTTTTCGGGACCAAATGACAGTATTGGATTTCCTGTGGACAGATATTCAAAGAGTTTACCTGGAATAATTCCTTTTGAAGCGCTCTCAGGAAAATTTGTAATTAGTAAAATGCTGGACTCGTTCATCACACGTACCGACTCTTGATGTGACAGATAGCCTAAATTTATGACAGAGTCGGATAAGCCAAGCTCATGAAGTTCTGCGGCTATTTTTTCATCCAAACGACCCGCAAACGTAATTTTGAGATCAGCCGCAAAATCCGGGTTTTCTAGCTTTAATTCACGAATCGCCTCCCAAAGAATTTTAGGATTTCGAAGTTGTTCTAAAACTCCAATATAACTAAGTAAAAAACTATTGTTCGTCTTTTCAATTGTTTTTTGACTCAAATCGGTATTTGAAGACGTTTCGTAACCATTTGTGATACAAAAAGCATTAGCACCTTTTGCAGCAAAATTTTCGGCATCGGTAAAGCTGGTTGCTAAGGTTAAATCCGCATTTTCGAACACTTCCTTCTCCAATTTTCGATGCTTCTCATCCGAATTTTTGGTTAGCTTTAAGTGTTTGTAATACGAAATCTCAGTCCACGGATCACGAAAATCGGCGATCCATTTTATTTGAGGAAATTCTTTTTTTAGTCCTAACCCAATCAAATGCATGGAATGAGGTGGGCCTGTCGTTACAATCGTGTCGATTTGATGTTCCTGTAGGTATTTCTTTAGAAAGCGTAGCGATGGTTTTACCCAGAACACACGGGCGTCAGGAATAAAAAAATTTCCGCGAACCCAAATGGAAAGTTTGGATTTCAAGCTCTGATTTTTACCTACATCAAACTGTCCACCTTTAAATTTTTTGTTCGATTTGCTGAGTTTTTCTGCCAATTGGTAAGGCTCCCAAATGGACGTTTTTACCGTCTTAATCCCTTTGGGCACTTCTTCGATTAATGATTGGTCTAGAAGTGGGTAACTCGGATTTTCAGGAGTATATATAATGGGTTCCCAGCCAAACTCGGGAAGATATTTGGCAAATTTTAACCAACGCTGAACGCCTGGCCCCCCTGCGGGAGGCCAATAATACGTTATAATAAGCACTTTTTTATTGTCAGCCATTAGGAAACAGCAATTTCTCCGTTCGTATCTTCGTCTTTTCTTCGATAAAGAAGGAATAAACCTCCTGCTGAAAGGATAATAAACAAACCAAATGCAATCATTGACACAATTTTGCCTGTCGTTAATACCTGAGGTTCAAACACCATTTTCAACTGGTGATTACCGGCAGGAACGTGTACAGCTCGTAATAAATAATTTGCTTTAATGTACGGAACTTCTTTTCCATCCAGTACCATTTTCCATCCATACGGATAATAAATTTCAGAAAAGACCGCTAGCTGTGGGGTTTTACTTGTTGTTTTTAGTTCCAGTTCATCTGCAGCATATTTTGTCATGGTAATCTGTGCAGTCGTGTCGGCTGCGAGATTTTTTCCATTAAAATAAGCTTTATCTTCTGCATTTACAATGGCGGTACGTTTGGTTATCGTTTTACCTAACAAATCAATTTCCTCGTTCGGTGTGTTCACGAATTTTACATCGGAAACAAACCAAGCATTTCCGTTTGAGAGTGGATTAATCTGAACTTTTGGCTGTTCGGATGATCCTCCAATTATGTATTTCGTGTTCAGCATATTCAAAATTTCAGGAATTTGCTGCTGTCTCACAGTATCTGAGGAGTAGAAATATTCGTTAATCAAATCGTCATACCGTCTTAATTTTACTGCGCTGTAACCACCAATGGATGATTTAAAATAGGACGTATTTGTCTCATTGAAAATTCCCAGGGTTTGGTTGAAAATCCGATAATGTGATTTATCGTGAGTGGCAATTTCATCGAGGGTTTTATTTACTGGCATCGCTCTTGAAACGGCTTGTAAATTTGGATTAGTCCCTGCCTTTTCAATAAGAAGATCCGAACTTTCGGTCTGAAACGGTTCTTCGGCAAATATTTTATCAACAAAATTGCTGTCGTTCAGATACCGCTTGTTAACGCTCCACAAATCAAAGAAGCTTAGCATTCCGATAACCAGTAAGGCGACGTTGGTATTTAGCTTTTTAATTAATGCAAAATATAAAGCTGCTGCAACAACAGCAACATAAAGAAGCGCTTTTATGGCATCTTCACGGAACATTTGATAGCGTTCATCTACTAGATAATCCAATAAAAAAGGAGGAAGATACGTCCGCTCGTTACTTGTCGAAAAGCCTAAAAGTGACTTTCCGAAGAGCAATAAAAGTAAAGTAAAACCAATAACAACACCACTAACGATGAAGAGTATTTTCTTTTTGTATTCGAAGGTTAATACATTGGTTTCCTGAGTTTCCGTTTCAGAACTGGAGTTAAAAAATCGGTACAATCCAACAATTGCGATTAAAGGAAACAAAAGTTCGACAACAACCAAAATGGACGAGGGCGCTCGAAATTTGTTGTACATCGGAACGAAGTCTATAAACAGATCGGATAACCAAAGCATATTGCTTCCCCAAGCCAAGCCGATAGTAAGTAGAGTAGCTCCTAAAATCCAATATCGGTATTTTTTCCACGCGAAAAAGAATCCTAAAATGGCTAAGAAAATAACGATGGCGCCTTGGTATGCCGGCCCTGAAGTTCCGGGTTGATCGCCCCAGTAGGTTAAACTTCCTGAAAGCCCCTGCGAAATTCTTGGTAATAGACTGTTGTATTCTTCTTCGGAGCTTACATTCTCCATAATTTTGTTTTGTAAGCCCTCGGAGATTTTCTCAGAACCCATTTCTTGACTGCCACCGCCCATTAATCTTGGAATGAAAAGGTTCAGTGTTTCTACTTTTCCATAGCTCCAATTTAGGATACTTTGTTTGTCCATTCCTGTTTTATCGTCGGAATGTTTGTCGGTATTTAGAATTTGTTTTCCTCGAACGGTTTCTTTAACGTATTCGGCATTGGCCATAATTCGCTGCGAGTTCATGCCCACTCCAAGGATACATGCTACGCCTACAATTGCTGTTGATGTCAAGAAATGCTTCCACGAAGTTTTATTCTGAACAGCGCGTATCAATTCCGAAAGGAATAAAAACCCCAAACCTAAAAACAAATAATACGTCATTTGAGGATGACTGGCAGTTATTTGCAATCCCATAAATAGTGTGGTAACAATGAAGCCCCAAACATATTTTTTGCGGATATAAACCAGAAGGATTCCTGCAAGTAGTGGAGCAAAATAGGCGATGGTATGTAGTTTACCATTATGACCCGCGGCAATTAGTATGTAGAAGTACGTTGATAGTCCGAAGAAAGTTGCTCCTAACAGCGCGTATTTCCAATTGCGTACCGCTACCATACCTAAAAAGAAAAATCCGGAGAACAGCAATACAAAATAGTTAACTGGTTTTGGAAAGGAAATCAGTACACGGTCAATTTGTTTTATTACGTCGCCACGAAATTGTGAGCCCATTTGGTATGTAGGCATCCCACTGAACATGGAATCGCTCCAGTAGGTTTCTTTATCGTTTTGGGCACGGTAGTCCAGTAATTCTTTGGCTCCGCCTTTATATTGTATAATATCGTGCTGAAACAGTTGTTTGCCACTGATGACAGGGCTGGCGTAGATGTACGCAATGATAATAAAGAAAATGATACTCCCGGCTATAAAGAGTAAATTCTTATTGTTTTTTAGCATAATAGGCTTGTTAAAAAAAAATCCTTCCAAAAATACTATTTTGAAAGGATTATTGAGCATTATTTCGTTTGTTTTTCCTCTTTTACTTCTTCATAATCGACCGTTTCGGCGTCCCACTTCAGATTCTTGTCAATATTTTTCTTACTTGTTGTCGATTTTTCTTGTTGGGGATTCGACTTTGGGAACTTATAAAAATTGGAAAAGAACAGCCTTTTCATAATGTTCCACACAAAAAAGATAATGATGGTTGCGAGTATTAATTCTAAAACGAATTTCATGATATTTTTTTACTTGTTAGAAGCCACAACAGGATTTACAATGATGCTGGAAGTTGTTTCCGAAGACATACTTTGGGATTGCTTGCCATCGCTCATTGATTCTGATTGTGATGTTTTTACGGTGATATTTTGGTTATTAATCCAACCGGAGTTTTGGTCGTACTTAATCGTTCCGCTTTGGTTTAATACCGATGACATGCTGTGGGTAACGCCGTTTTGTGTTTGTTTATCGGCTTGTTTCGGGATTCCTCCTTGTACTGTAATTTCTACAACACCATTCTCCACACTCTTTAAAGTGTAGTTGGATGTAAGTTTTACCTTACCGTCTGCCGTCGCATTTTCGCTATGAGACCATTTTTCTCCAATCTTTGCTCCTTTAGCTGGTAAAACCAAAATATTTTTAGAAAATTGATCCTTAAGAACCTGCTCATTGAAGCCTTTTTTTGTTTCGGCCAATAGTTCAGCTTTCATTTTAGCATCTTTCGTGAGTTGACCGAGTGCGGTATTCACTTTGGCGTAAATAGGGTCAAAGCCTGTGATAGAAATGATTTTACCCGATTTAGACATTTTCATTTTCAACGTGTTCCCAGTCAGCGCTTTGTCCATAGTCCATTTGTTTTTCAAACCTTCATCTTTCGGCGCCGCCGTGCGGGTATCAACACTTACCGATTTTCCGCCACCAGATTGCGTAGCTTTTTTACCAATGAAATTTATAGTAATATCGTAAATGTCATTTGTAATGCCATCGACAGTAAACGTCACTTCATCCGTACTCTCGCTCGTAACGCTTTGTGACTGACCGTTTGGAGCGGTAATTTTAGTGACATCTTTTTGAGATGATATAAATGGATAGGTTTTTCCCTTTTCTAATAAAAATGATTGTTTGTAGATACCGGCAGAGTCTGTTATGGCAATTTGATCTTTTTCCTCAACAGGTACTTCAACCTGTACCGTTTTACCTGTTTCTGGATCTACTTTAGTTACCGTTTTCGTCTCTTTTTTACACGAAACAACGATTGTTACTACTAGAGCTAAAACACTTAATTTTTTCATTCAATTGATTTATGCCCAAAAGGCGTTATACTACGAGAAAGCAAGTAATCTTACTTCTCTTTTATGATCTTTGACGAACCACTTCGTACAAAATTGCTCCACATGCAACAGATACATTCAGCGATTGAGTTTTGCCTAAGATGGGAAGTTTTATTTTCTCATCACTGTGATGCAATACTTCTTTCGAGATTCCGGTTTCCTCATTACCCATTACAATGGCGCAAGGTTCTTTAAAATCTGTTTCATACATCAATTTCTGCGCCTTTTCCGTTGACGCAAACACAGAAATTCCGGATTGTTGCAGAAAATCAACCGTATGAGCTAGATTTTTCTCTTTACAAATCTTAATATTGTAGATGGCTCCTGCAGACGTTTTTATCGCATCAGAATTGATAGGAGCTGCACCTTTATCAGGAATTACGATAGCATCCACGCCTACACATTCCGCCGTTCGGCAGATGGCTCCAAAATTTCGTACATCGGTTAGCCGATCTAAAAGCAGAATAAAAGGCGTTTTGCCCTCTTCAAAAAGTTCAGGAATAACATCTTCAATTTTGTAGAAAGGAATATCCGATATAAAGGCGACAATTCCTTGGTGGTTTTTCCTCGTAAAACGGTTCAGCTTTTCGATCGGGACGTAGTTTGCTCGAATTTTGTGCTCGGCAAGAAGTTTCTTCAAATCCGCAACGATAGGACCTTGCAATCCGTTTTGTATAAATATTTTGTCGATGGTTTTTCCCGCTTCTATAGCTTCGATAACCGGTCTTAAACCAAAAATAAAATCGTCTTTCATAAAAATCTAAATTTCGTATCGGATTTAAAATTTTTCTCCGATAATAGCTCTTTTTTGCGCCATAATGTAGCCATAGTGTAGGCTTTCGTGCATGTTGTTGAAAATAATGGCATCTTGTATATTCTTCAAATCCAAACCAAAACTCGTGGTATAGGGAGTATAATCCGAAAAGAAGTCTGCGTCGTAATCTTTCATTAAGATTTTTGCCGTCTCCGTCAATAGAAAGGAGAGATCTTCCACTTCCGAAGCGGAAACATTCAGATTAGGCAATGTTCCTTTTTTATAATTTTCCACCCAGTACGAATCGATCCGAAACGGATTTCCACTTAGATAATAATGAAGCAATTGCTGTGTCGCCACACAATGTGCAATATTCCAATACATATTGTTATTAAATCCGTCTGGAATTAATAAAAGCTCGTCGAGCGGTGTGTTTTGTAGCGATTGCAGTAAATTTTTACGTACTTCGCGATGCGCCATAAAATGATAATTCATTCACTAGGGGTTCTTAGGGATCAAAATTAGACTTTTCCAATGAAAATCGCAATGATATTGGCTTCCAGAATATGCATTTTAGCTTTATTATGTTAGAATTTGTTAAGATAAACACTACTTTTTTTTGGCAAACCCTATTTTTTAAATAATTTGCTGTTTAAATAAGGTGCTTAACGTAGATGTACATCTGTTTTTGCTGATTTTTTTATGTCTGATTTTTAACAAACTTTAACTAATAATTGGCACTAATTGTGTTGACAAGTGCATGTATTTATCGCATTTTTACACCTTATTTTGAAAATAGATTATGGCAGAATTACACCAAGCTGAGGATATCAGACAGCTTACCGAAAAGGTCAAAGAACAAAACTATTTTTTTAGCCTCCTAAAACAGGAAATCAATAAAGTAATTATTGGCCAAGAATACATGGTTGATCGTCTTTTGATTGGGTTATTAGGAAATGGGCATATCTTGCTGGAAGGTGTTCCAGGTTTGGCCAAGACTCTCGCTATTAAAACGCTTGCAGACGCTGTTGATGGTGATTTTTCTCGAATTCAGTTCACGCCCGATTTACTTCCGGCTGATGTTATCGGTACCATGATGTATAGTGTAAAAGACAATGATTTCAGTATAAAAAAGGGACCAATATTTGCCAATTTTGTGCTGGCGGATGAAATTAACAGAGCGCCCTCCAAAGTGCAATCGGCACTACTAGAAGCGATGCAGGAAAAACAGGTGACCATCGGTGATGAAACAATGGCACTACCTAAACCCTTTTTAGTTTTAGCTACCCAAAACCCAATCGATCAGGAAGGAACTTATCTTTTACCGGAAGCGCAAAGTGATCGTTTTATGCTTAAGTGTAAAATTGATTATCCCGAGTTTGAAGACGAGCGGAAGGTGATGCGCATGGTTTCTACGGCGCATCAGCCAAAAGTGAATCCGGTTATTTCCCTTCGCAATATTGTGGATGCTAAAGAATTAATCAATCAAATTTATTTGGACGAAAAGATTGAGAAGTACATCCTCGACATGGTTTTCGCTACTCGTTTTCCAGAAAAATACGGACTGTCGGAAATTAAAGATTACATCAGTTTTGGTGCTTCGCCAAGAGCTTCTATCAACCTAGCGATTGCATCTCGCGTTTATGCGTTTTTGAAAAACAGAGCATTCGTTATTCCTGAAGATGTAAAAGCAGTTGCTAAAGATGTGCTGCGTCACCGTATCGGATTAACTTTTGAAGCCGAAGCTGAAGAAATAACATCAGAATCAATCGTTGATCGTATTTTGGCTCGCATTGAAGCGCCGTAACATCTCAATTAATCACGATTAGGATGGATATAAAAGACATCGTAAAGAAAGTTAAGCAAATCGAAATTCGGACGCGACGAAAGACCGACGCCTCCTTGATGGGGCAATACCATAGCGCTTTCAAGGGGCAGGGGATGACTTTTGCCGAGGTTAGGCAGTACCAATTTGGTGACGAAATCCGCAGAATCGACTGGAATAAAACAGCACGTTTTCAAGAACCGTATGTGAAAATTATGGAAGAAGAACGTGAACTTTCCGTGCTGTTGGTTGTTGATATTTCGGCATCTATGGATTACGGCACGCACAACGCTCTTAAAAGAGAGTATGTGGCCGAAATT
>JAYRQH010000371.1:0-1795 GCA_041910715.1 Bergeyella sp. | reverse complement strand
TATTTGAATTTAATGGATACCGTATCTCTAAAATGCAATCCTAATAAGGTCGCTGCCGAACCTACCGTTTTTGGATTACTCTTATATATAGCAATTTCTAAATAGCCGTTTTCATTGAATAACGCTAAGAAATCACCTTCTAAATCTTTCAATTGTTTTACATCAGAAACTGGAAAATCCGAGTAGCTTTTGTGCAAACGACTGAACTTTTTGTTTTTGATAACGATTTCGAAGTTTCGACCTCTAATCGTATCATTAAATTGTTTCTGTGAAATATTAGTAACGCAATTTCCAAACGAATCGATATACACGATTTGTCCTTTAATTTCGCTTAAATCATCGGTAATAGATGAAGTTAAAACACTAACAGGTTTCAACGATGGGATTTCTTTACCAATCACATTCAATAAACCACCTCGTGCAATATGACACGCCACCGCTACGAAAACATCCATATCGCTAGCATTAATATTCAATCGGTCGTGGATGGTAATGGCTACAATTTTCTGTGGAATTTTCTTCTGAATTAACGTATTTAAAATTCCGTTATCGGCACAAATGAAATAATGATCGTCCCATTGCATCGCAATATGTTGGGTATCGCCCACACGTTCACTGTCAACGCCAATAATGTGAATGGTGCCTTTTGGAAAGTTATGATAAGCGGCTTCAATACAGTAACTCGCTTCTAATGTGTTGAATAAGTCAATCTCGTGCGAAATGTCTACAATAACAGCTTCTTTGTGTTCCGACAAAATTTTTCCTTTCAAAGCACCTACGAAGTAGTCTTTGTGTCCAAAGTCGGTAGTTAAAGTAATTATTGACATTTTTTTGTTTATAACTTATTTGAAATCCAACAGTAGTTTTTACTAAATTTGATTGCAAAGCTACTATAATTTTAGCGTTTCAAAAATAATTAAAAAAAGAAAGCCTTTGAACGAAAGAATCATTGAATTAGTCGACATTGCTCCAAAAGAATTTTGGGGTGCGCAAGATGCTCATCTTGAAACCATTAAGAAGTATTATCCAAAACTTAAAATCGTAGCACGAGGAACTACTCTTAAAGCATTTGGTGAGCCCGAAATCTTGGATGAGTTTGAAAATCGCTTCAAAAGATTGATGCATCATTTTACGCGTTACAACAGTATTGATGATAATGTTATTTTGAGGGTTTTAGAAACAAGTCATCAACATGATGCCGAACACATGCACGACAGAGATAAAATTCTTGTGCATGGAATAGGAGGAAAGTTAATCAAAGCCATGACACCTAACCAACAAAAATTGGTAGATTATGTACATAAAAACGACATGGTTTTCGCTGTTGGACCCGCAGGAACAGGAAAAACGTATACGGGTGTCGCATTAGCGGTAAAAGCATTAAAAGAAAAACAAGTCAAGCGAATTATATTAACGCGTCCAGCTGTAGAAGCAGGGGAGAACTTAGGTTTTCTTCCGGGTGACATGAAGGAAAAGTTAGATCCGTACATGCAACCGTTGTATGATGCGTTGCGCGATATGTTACCACCACAAACTTTAGAAGACTATTTATTAAAAGGCATCATTCAAATTGCACCTTTAGCTTTTATGCGTGGACGAACGTTGGATAACGCTTTTGTAATCTTAGATGAAGCGCAAAATACAACACATTCCCAAATGAAAATGTTCTTAACCCGTATGGGAAAAAACGCCAAATTCATCATCACGGGCGACCCAGGTCAGGTGGATTTACCAAGACGAACGATTTCAGGATTGAAAGAAGCGCTTTTAGTGTTGAAAGATGTTGAAGGCATCG
>JAYRQH010000370.1:0-2534 GCA_041910715.1 Bergeyella sp. | reverse complement strand
TCTATAGAAGAAGTTGCTTCATCCAAAATTAAAATACTTGGATTACTTACATACGCTCTCAAAAAGGCTATTAATTGACGTTGGCCTGAAGAAAGCATTACACCACGCTCTTTTACGTTGTAATCATAGCCTTCTGGTAAAGACATGATGAAATCGTGCACACCAATTTTCTTAGCGGCTGAGATAACATCTTCTCGAGTAATAACTTCGTTATGCAGTGTAATGTTGTTGTAAATGGTATCAGCAAATAAGAAAACATCTTGCAACACAATAGCAATTTGCTTGCGAAGACTTTCTAAAGTGTATTCGTTAATATTACTATTATCAATCGTGATTTCGCCCGAATCAATTTCGTAAAAACGATTCAATAAATTGATGATAGTTGATTTTCCAGCCCCCGTACTTCCAACAATAGCGATAGTTTCGCCAGGTTGGACTTCTAAATTGATGCCTTTTAAAACTTCCTCATTTTTAATGTAACTAAAACGAACGTCTTTCAACTGAATTAAACCTTTAAAATGCGTCGCTTCAACACTTCCTTTATCTTGAACGTTTTCTTCTTTTTCTAAAATTTCAAAAACTCTATCGGCAGCAATAATTCCCATTTGCATCACGTTGAATTTATCCGCAATTTGACGCAATGGGTTAAATAACATATTGATTAACATAGTGTAAGCGAATAAATCTCCCACAGTAGTTAATGTGTCACCATTTATGATGGAAATTCCGGCGTAATACACAATCGCACCAAGCGTTAAGGATGAAACGATATCGGCAATAGGGAAGAAGATGGAGTTGTACAAAATGTTTTTTAACCAAGCTACGTTGTGTTTTTGATTGATTTCTTTGAACTTCTCTAATTCTATCGCCTCACGGTTGAACAATTGCACGATTTTCATTCCTGTTAATCGCTCTTGAACAAAAGTATTTAAGTTAGCTACTTCGTTTCGAACTTCGTTAAAAGCGACTTTCATTTTCTTTTGGAAAACATCGGTAGCGTAGATTAAAACAGGCATTGCAGCTAAAACGATTAATGATAATTTCCAGTTCATGAAGAACATAATTCCTAAAATCACAATCATTTTAAGTACATCACTCACAATCATAAACAACCCTTGACTGAAAATACTAGCAATCGATTCAATATCTGAAACGGAACGTGTTACTAATTTCCCAACAGGTTCATTGTCAAAATACTTCATTTTAAAGGAAGTAATATGATGGAATAATTTATCGCGAATATCTTTAATAATGTCTTGACCGAGCCAGTTTGCCCAATACGTAAAGTAAAATTGCGCTAAAACCTCTAACAAAAGTACTACTGCCATTAAAACAACATAAAGAAGTAATCCGTTTTCGTCTTCGGGTTTGATGTATTCATCAACCGTTTGTTTCAATAAATACGGACGCGCTGCAGCGAAAATAGAAAGTAAGATAGCCCAAACGATTACCCAATTGAACCTTTTTTGGTAAGGCTTCGCATAGTGCAATACTTTTTTTAGTGAATTGGATTTGATGAGCTTCATTTATCTATTTTCTATATTCTGTGTTCTATTTTCTAAAATCTATTTTCTTTCTTTAATATAAGGATACCTAACATTCACCAAATACAATCCGTGTGCTGGAACTGAAAATCCGGCTTTTCCTCTGTTTTTACTTTCGATAATCGTTCTTAAATCGGCGACTTCAATTTTTCCTAAACCAATGTTTACCATAGTTCCCACAATTGCTCTTACCATATTGCGCAAAAATCGATCCGCGGTGATGGTAAAGATAAGCTGATTTCCCGATTGTTTCCAATGCGCTTCCGAAATTTTACAATTAAAGGTATTCACATCAGTATGTACTTTCGAAAAACACTCAAAATCAATGTATTCGAATAAAATTTTACACGCATCATTCATTTTGTCCAAATCCAAATGATGCGAATGATACCAACTTCCATCGGTAATAAACGCATCTTTAAACGTGTGCATATAATATTCGTAAGTTCTCGAAGTCGCATCAAAACGCGCATGCGCCTCATCAGCTACTTTAAAAATACGATACACGACAATCGAAGGCGGTAAAAATGAATTCAACTTGTGTGACCAATAGTCGGAATCCAATTCCAATTCGGTTTCAAAATGCGCATACATTTGTTTGGCATGCACGCCCGAATCCGTTCTTCCGGCACCTACGATGGCGATAGTTTCTCTGAAAAGGGTAGAAAGCGCCTTTTCCAAAGTTTCCTGTACCGAAGCGGCGTCAGGCTGACTCTGAAATCCGTGAAAGTTTTTTCCGTTGTAGGCAAATTCTATGAAATATCTCAAAATTGGGTCTTCGGTTTTCTTAAATAGCTTGCAAATTTACGAAATTCAAAAGTAAAGTTCGTTTCAAATTGTGATAATAAAAACTTAATTTTGTCTTATGAAGAAAATTCTGTTGTTATCCGATACGCACAGTCACATTGATGATGCCATTTTGAAATACGTCAACCAAGCCGACGAAGTTTGGCACGCAGGTGATATTGGAAATTTAGAAGTCACAGATAC
>JAYRQH010000369.1:0-4319 GCA_041910715.1 Bergeyella sp. | reverse complement strand
TACAATCCATTCCGCAAGCCGTCGAAAATATCTATCAATTTTCAGAGCAATGGGAAGACATGAACCTTTATCCCGCACTTAAATCAGTAATTAATCAATTGCATGATGTCGACTTTCAAATGAAGGTAGACACATTACTATCCTCATAAAATACAATACCCAATGAATCATCCACTTCATATCGAAATTCATAGTTTTTCTTACAAAAAAGGCGGAATTCCCAAAGACAATTCAGGCAACGGCGGTGGCTTTTGCTTTGATTGCCGCGGAATATTAAATCCTGGACGAATTGATGAATATAAACCGCAAACAGGAAAAGATCTTCCTGTACAAGAATTTTTGGAGACACAAACTCTGATGCCTCAGTTTATCGAAGGAATCAAAAATGTAATTTCGATTACTATTGAAAACTATTTGGAACGAGGTTTCGAGCATCTGCAAATTAATTTCGGCTGTACGGGCGGACAGCACCGATCGGTATACAGTGCCGAAAAAATGGGAGCTTTTATTCGTAAAAAATATCCACAGGCTTTAGTTACGATCCATCACGATGAGCAACCTCAGCTAAACACCAATGCTTAAAGTACAATGAAGGCACTCATTTTTGCGGCAGGAAAAGGGACACGGCTTCGCCCTTTTACAGACCATCATCCGAAAGCTTTAGCTAAAGTAAACAACGTCCCTTTGTTAGAGCGCAACATCCGCTATTTGCAGGAAGCTGGCATTCAGGATTTTGTTATTAACGTGCATCATTTTGGAGACCAAATCGTTGATTTCCTTGCGTCAAAGGATAATTTTGGTGCGCAGATCAGCATTTCGGACGAAAGCGAAGAACTCTTAGAAACAGGCGGTGGCTTAGTTTTTGCCAAAAAAAATCTTAACGATGCAGAAGATTTTTTGATAATGAATGCAGACATTCTTACAGATCTCAATATCAAAGAATTTAAACAGTCGCATTTGGATAATCGTAACTTTGTAACCTTGGCCGTTTCCGATAGAAACAGTTCCCGAAAACTTCTCTTTAATGAGGAAATGACACTTCGTGGTTGGTTAAATGTACAAACGGGCGAGCAGCGATTGGCAGAGTTCAACAAGGGCTTTAAGGCATTAGCATTTAGTGGCATACATTGTGTAAATGTCCACTTATTTGATAAAATAAAGCGTAAAGGAAAATTCTCCATTATGGAAGAATATCTTGACTTAATGCAAACAGAACACATCAAAGGATTCCGACACGATGCTCGTATTGTAGATGTTGGAAGACCCGAATCGGTCCTAGAAGCCGAAGAATATTTTAAATAATTTAATGCATGGCAAAAATTAAAAGAGGAAAAGGCATTACGCGTGAAGTAGCCGGAAACGAGTTTGAAATTGATCAAAAAATACAATATTCATTCAAAGAAAAAACATGGGACGAAACCATTACCAAAGATTCGTGGATGGTTTTCAAAATTATGGCCGAGTTTGTTGATGGCTACGAGAAAATGGCTAAAATTGGGCCTTGTGTTTCCATTTTTGGATCCGCACGACTTCGAGAAGATAATATGTATTACCAAATGGCGGTGGAAATCGCTGAAAAAATCACTGCTTTAGGCTTTGGTATTATCACAGGCGGCGGCCCCGGTATCATGGAAGCGGGAAATCGAGGAGCAAACAACGCAAGCGGAAAGTCAATTGGTTTAAATATCGAATTGCCGCACGAGCAACACTTCAATCCCTATATTGACAAAAACTATTCGATAGACTTCAATTATTTCTTCGTACGAAAGGTAATGTTCATTAAATATTCCCAAGGTTTCATCGTGATGCCAGGTGGTTTTGGTACGTTGGATGAGCTTTCTGAAGCACTAACCTTAATACAAACAGGAAAAATCGCCCGCTTTCCAATTGTTTTGGTAGGTTCCAAATTTTGGGGTGGACTTTTAGATTGGTTTAAAGACACATTATTAGAAAACGGCATGATTGCTGAGCAAGATCTTGAATTGTATCGTATTGTAGATTCGGCAGATGAAGCCGTGGCTCATATTAAGGCCTTCTACGAAAAATATACAGTAAATGTTAATTTTTAATTGGCATATTATTTGTGCCTTCTTTTAAAACATCTTAAATGATGTTAAATTATTACAAAATGAAAAAATTTTTATATTTCTCTAGTGTATTAGCAATTTTCGCAATGATGAGTTTTATGATTGTAGATTTCTATTCATCGATGACGAAGGTTGATTTTGTGGAGGGCAATAAAACGCTGAAATTCACCACGAAAATGAACACAGAGCATGTTGCAGCTGCAATTAAAATCAACCCAAATACGGCTGGTTTTGAAGCTGAAGTGAAGAAATACGTTAATCGTAATTTTAGCGTATCGGTTAATGGCGCCTCAAAAACATTAACATTTACAGGCAGCCAAGTAAAAGGCGAATCCGTTTGGGTCTATTTTGAAGCCTCTGGAGTTAATGATATTAATACTTTACGTATCACCAACTCAATTCTTTTGGATACCTATCCTAAACAGTTTAACGTGGTAAATGTCGCGTACAAAGGCAATCAAAAGACCATGAATTTCCAAAGAGGAAAAGAAACCAACGAAGTTAGTTTTTAAAAAAATAAAATTTAATATAAAACACTCCATTTTGGGGTGTTTTTTTATGAGTGATGATGGAATTTCGTTTTTCTTAGTGAAGAAACACGTATTTTTGAACCTTCAACAAATTAATTGAAATTTCATGTTCGACGATACGTATTTTATGAGACTTGCACTGCAGGGAGCACATGAGGCTTTGGAAAAAGATGAAGTTCCCATCGGATGTGTCGTGGTTTTTAATGACCGTATTATTTCGCGATCCCACAATCTTACCGAAACGTTGAACGACGTTACCGCTCATGCAGAAATGCAAGCCATAACCTCTTCTGCAAATTTTTTGGGTGGCAAATACCTCATCAATGCGACCATGTACGTAACCATGGAGCCTTGCGTTATGTGCGCGGGAGCTTTATTCTGGTCCCAAATTTCCAAAATTGTTATTGGGGCTCGCGATGAGCATAGAGGATTTATCAATAAAGGAATTCGGCTGCACCCCAAAACCGAAATCGTTACGGATGTTCTAGCAGAAGAATGCAGCCAAATTGTTAAAGATTTTTTTAAATCGAAGCGCTAGCCTAAAGATCCCGCCCTAAAAAATATAGGCCTTTGAGTGTATGCAGTCTGTCACCGACATGAATTTTGTCGGTTAGCGGCTTATAAACGTGGGAAACTCCGCCAGTTGCCACTACGAAGCAATCTTCCTGAACTTCGTCGTTGATTCGGTTGATAAAACCTTCGACCATGCCAAGATATCCATAGATCATACCACTTTGCATACACGAAATGGTATCATGACCAAGCACCGACTTCGGTTTTACCAGTTCGATTTCGGGTAACTGTGCCGTATCGTGAATTAAACTATTTAGTGAGGTGATAATACCAGGCGCTATAATTACCCCTAATGTCTCCCCTGTTTTACTTAAACAACTCGCTGTTAATGCCGTTCCAAAATCCAAAATGATCTTCGTGCGATCGGGATAAAGAAAATGTGCAGCTACCAAATTCGCGTAGATATCGGTGCCCATTTGTTTTGATTTGGGTACAACGGGAGATTTTGTTGTACGGTCTACAACCACTGGATCGACCTTATGAATACGTCGGATGGCACTCTTGACCACATTGGTAAGTTGCGGAACCACCGAACCAATTATGATTTTATCGATCGATTCTACTTCAATTTTATAGGTTTGGTAAAGCATTAAAAACTGCACATACAATTCATCGGTGGTTTTGTATGGTTTGGTATTTAATACCCACGAGATATCACAGTTGTCGTCGTCAAAAAGACCAAATCGGATGTTGGTATTTCCGATATTAATAACAATTGATTTCATTGTTGTTGATTTCAATTTTCTATTTTACCTCCACAAGATTATCCTCAGGATGGATATCCGCCAATCGTTGTGAAAAATCAATACCCAAAGCGCTTAGCTGATTTTTGCTGTATGGAATTGTAAATGTATATTCTTTCTGAGTCCAAGGCCAATACGCCAATGTTGTAAAATCGCCATATATGTCCTTCGATTTCCAAGTGTGGGTCATACTTAGAGGAATTTGATAATTGACAACTTGCTTATCCTTAGTTAAAACTGAAAAGTCAATTGGCATTGGTAATGTCCCTTTGTTCTCTAGCGTGATTGTGGTTTCGTCATCGCCATAAACCACATTTTTTACCGCATAATCAATGGTATTGGTTGTGTTAATCCAATAGTGATAAAACCACTTCAAATCCATTCCT
>JAYRQH010000368.1:0-9307 GCA_041910715.1 Bergeyella sp. | reverse complement strand
GTCTTTAGAAAATCCTGTTGCAATAACCAAAACGCTGATTGCGTCGCCCAATTCTTCATCCGAACCTACACCGAAGATAATATCGGCAGTGTTGCCCGCTTCTCTTTGGATGTAGTCGTTGATAATTCCGATTTCGTCCATGGTTGCTTCTTCGCTTCCACTTCGAATTAATAAAAGGACATTGCGTGCTCCGGTGATTTTGTTATCATTAAGCAATGGAGAATCCAATGCTTTACGTACCGCTTCTTCGGCTTTATTTTCGCCTGATGCCATGCCTGTAGACATTAATGCTGTACCCGAATTCTGAAGAACCGATTTCGCATCTCGGAAGTCAATATTTACATCGAAATAGCCCGTAATAACTTCTGCCATTCCTTTTGCAGCGTTCGTTAATACTTCATCTGCTTTAGAAAAGCCTTGTTTGAAGCCTAGGTTACCGAATTGTTGTCTTAATTTATCATTGTTGATTACGATAAGAGAATCAACATTATTACGAAGTTTATCAAGACCAAGTTCTGCTTGATCCAGACGTCTTTTTCCTTCAAAACTAAAAGGCACGGTAACGATACCTACGGTAAGAATACCCATCTCCTTTGCCACTTTTGCGATTACAGGAGCTGCTCCTGTACCGGTACCACCACCCATTCCTGCTGTGATGAACACCATTTTTGTATTCTGACCTAATGAAGCCTTGATATCATCGATGCTTTCTAAAGCTGCTTTTTCCCCCACTTCAGGATCTGCTCCTGCACCGAGACCTTCGGTCATGGTAATGCCCAACTGTACTTTATTAGCCACTGGGTTATTATCTAAAGTTTGTGCGTCTGTATTGCAAATAACAAAATCTACTCCATGAATTCCTTTTTCATACATGTGTCGAAGTGCGTTATTTCCGCCGCCACCAACACCAATTACCTTGATGATTGATGAATTTCCCTTTGGTAAGTCAAATGAAAATCCTTGTGTGCTGAATCCTTCCATATCTTGTTTTTCTTTTTTCTTAATTAATTAAAAATACGTGATTTTCCCCGTCCTACTCTACTTCTTCGAAGAATTTTTTTACTTTTTCCATTAAAGCTTGTCCAAATGTTGGTTTGTTGGCTTTCGTTGGTTTTTGAGGTACATGCATATCTTCCTGCTGATCAACCATTTGTGCGATTTCGCTCGGTGTTTCAGTAGCAGAAGTAGCTGCGGTTTCCACACTTATCTTTTCGTCGGGAGTTTCTGTAGCGATTGTTTTCTTATCACGAATCTTCAAACTTTCCATTAACAATCCGATTGAAGTAGCAAATTCAGGACCTTTTAAGAGTTGATTTTTGTCGTTTGCAATGTATTCGTTTGCAAATCCTAAACGACTGTCAAATCCTGTTGTATAATTTGCTAGTTGACGAATATGTTTGAGATTGGATCCACCACCTGTCAAAACAATACCGGCGATCAATTTTTTCTTTTGTTCGTATGCGCCGTAGGCTTTGAGTTCGGTATTTACCATATCCAATACTTCTTCGACACGTGCATTGATGATTTGTGCTAATGTTTTTAGTGAAATCTCCTTATCTTGTCTTCCGTGCAGCCCAGGAATGGTAACGAAAGTGCTGTCACGCTCCATTTCAGGAAGTGCTGAACCGAATTTTACTTTCAACTGCTCGGCATGTTTTTCAATAATCGAGCATCCTTCTTTGATATCGTCCGTAATAATTCCGCCTCCGTACGGAATAACACAGGTATGACGAATGATATTGTCTTTAAAAATAGCAATATCGGTAGTTCCACCTCCTATGTCTACAATAGCTACACCGGCCTCCTTTTCTTCTTTTGTAAGTACGGCTTCGGATGATGCCAATGGCTCTAATGTGAGCGCTTCCATTTCAAGACCCGCTTCCTTTACGCAACGAGCGATGTTTCGGATGCTGCCCATTTGCCCAACGACCACGTGAAAATTAGCTTCCAAACGTTTTCCGTGCATGCCAATCGGTTCATGAATCTCCCCTTCAGAATCAACCTTATACTCCTGAGGTAGCACATGAATAATTTCTTCCCCTGGTAGCATTACCAGCTTTTTAACTTGATCCTTAAGCGCTTCGATGTCATTTTCTGTAATAAATTCTTCAGGATTTTCACGCATGATGTAATCCGAATGCTGTAAGGATCTGATGTGTTTTCCAGCGATACCCACCGTTACTTTGTGGATGGGTACACCTGCACTTTTTTCTGCCTCGCCAATCGCTTTTTTAATTGAGCTGATGGTTTGCGAGATGTTGTTCACAATACCTTTGTGCACGCCGAGACTTTTGGCGCGCCCAACGCCGAGAACTTCAATTTTCCCGTGAGCATTGCGCTTTCCTACAATGGCGACAATTTTGGTTGTCCCAATGTCCAGTCCTACTGAATACTCTTGATTTTCCATTGTTATATCGATTTGATTTGTTACTATTTTATTATTTTCTATCAATTGGTTTTTTGTACTTTTTTAGGTTGTACGCTTTGTGCATTTGCAGGCGTACTGATTTCTTTGGCTAAGCTTTTTTTACCTACTTGGATGATGCTGTCATTATCTTTAAAAGCAGGATTCAGTGTGGTAACAATCTGGTTTTGATATTTCACTGAAATTTTGTTGTATTTCTGCGGATCTTGATACACCAAATATTTTTCTACAAAGGTTTTGAAGCCTTTCACTTTGAATTCGATATGATCGAGGTCTCCAATTTCGACTTTATAATTGCCGTCGCTTGTAAGTAAATTGTAGCTTCCTCGCTCCTTGGAAACACCGATAAAATACTTCTTACTAAAGTCATCGGCATTTATCTTTTTTACCAATTCGACAAGCTTGGGATACTCTTCTTTTTTTATCGCTCCTGTTACCAGCATGCTTGGGTGCGAATAGTTTTTAGAGGTCGGGAACTCGATTCCTTTTTCATCAACATAGAAGTCTCTATCGTTGTTTTTCATTCTAAAAACTGGAACGCGCTGTTTGATATCCAAATTGAGTTTACCATTCAAATTCAGATAGACATTGGCACTATCTACAGCTGGCATTGCATTGATCTTCTTTTCCAATTGTGGGATGTCCACATCGCCTATTCGCTGTGAAGGATTGTTCACCTCCACGATTTTTTTGATGTCTTTTTCATCAACAAAATATACGGGAGTTGTACTGTCATTCAACTTTACAGATACCATTTCTTTGGACATTTTTTGATTGCCAAAACGCTTCAAAGAAAAGCTCAGCAGAAACCCTAAAAGGACTACTGTAACTAAGATTTTAAGTATTCTGTATTTATTTTTCATTCTATTTTAGACGTCTTTTTTTTAGCGTCTTCTTTTTTTACTGTTTTTAGCATAAACTCAAAATTCTCTTTGAGCTCTTTTTCATAATCCCAGTCACTATCTTCTGTTTTGCCATGTCCAAGGGAGGTTATATAGACCACTTTATTGTTTTTAATCCAAAATCTGACATTCCAGCCGCCAACATCTAACGTATTAGTTTCATTTTGAAAATTTATCGCATCTTCGGCAAATACTCGTTTTCCCTTTTCCAAATAAAAATACTGCAGATAGGTATCAATGCTTTGTCCGTACTTCACCTGCCATTTTCTTTGGATTCGTATAATTTCATCGCCCAGTTTTTCGTATTCGTACTTAATTATTTTTTTCCCATCAAATTTTTCAAAATGATATTCTTTTATTTTTTTGTGAGCTAAACCTTCAACATAGGCATCTACTTTTTTTTTGTAAATGGTATCCATATAGAATTGCGAATAGACCATTCCGAAACAAAAACTTAGAAGTATGATGAAGAATTTAGTTTTCATTTTATTCTTTTTTACTCATCCACTCGACAATGGGGTCATACAGGATATCAATATTTCCTGCTCCAACCGTTAGAAGGATATCAAAATCCTTTGTTTTTATTTTCGTAAATGCTTCTGCTAGAGAGGAAATTTCTTTCGTTGGCAAATCCACTTTTTCTAACAGCCAATCCGAGGTTATCCCTGGGTAATTTTCTTGAAGCTCGCGCGCAGGATAAATATCCAACAGAATGAGCTCATCTGCACTTTCTAAACTTTCTGCAAAACCATCTGCAAAATCACGCGTACGACTAAACAAATGCGGCTGAAATGCTACTAGTAATTTTCTTCCTGGGTAAAAGGTCTTAATTGATCCGATCACCGCATTGAGTTCCGTTGGGTGATGCGCATAGTCATCAATATAAATTTTACCAGTATCAAAAATATGTTTGGTATAGCGTCTTTTAATTCCTTTGAAAGAAGCAATTGCTTTCTTTAATGTTTCATAATCCACACCCATATTTCGTAACATCGCAATCGCCACAGTGGCATTTTCTACGTTGTGGATTCCTGGTATTTGCCATTGAAAAGCATGACTTTCGGTGCCATCATGAAAGTTGAAAAACAGTGTATCGCCCTCAATTTTCAGCCCATCCGAATAAAAATCCGCTTCCTGATTCACAGCGTAGGTTAAATGCGGACGTCCGATGTCGATACCTTTTCGCACAAACAATTGCTTGTCTTCGGGCACTAAAGAGGCAAAATCTCTAAAGCTTTGCTCGATATGGTGGGTGTCTCCATAAATATCCAAATGATCAGCATCAATCGAGGTAATTACTGCCCAATTTGGATGGAGATTTAAAAAGCTACGGTCGTATTCATCGGCTTCTACAACCGAAATTTCATTTCCATTGAAAAGAAAATTTGATTTAAAATTTTCTGAAATTCCACCCAGGAAACACGAGAACGGTAAATTTGCTTCTTTACACAAGTGGGCAACTAAGGTTGACGTGGTTGTTTTCCCGTGCGTTCCCGCGATAGCAATGCAGTTGGAGTGTTCGGTAATTAAACCTAAAACTTTTGCTCTTTTAAGCACCGTAAAGTTGTTTTCCATAAAGTATTGGAGGATATCCAATTCTTTAATAGCCGGAGTATATATCACCAATGTTTTTCCGGGGTCTAAAGTGCTTACTTTGTCATCGATAACATCATTAAAAACAATATCAATTCCCTCTAGTTGTAAGGCTTTGGTAAGTTTTGTCTCGGTTTTGTCATAACCCAAAACACGCCCACCCGACGAGTGAAAGTAACGCGCCAAGGCACTCATTCCGATTCCGCCGATTCCTACAAAATAGAAGGTATTGTATGTGTTTAAAATACTCATCGTCTTATCTATTACCTCTGATTAAAGAGTGATTTTTACATTTTTAAAAATTTCGTCAACTATTTGCTCAGTTGCTTTGGGTTTAGCGAAAAAACCAAGATTGTCTGACATGGTTCTTCGCAACGATTCATCTGAGCAGATTTCTGTTAATGTTGGCCAAAACAACGCTTGCATTTCGTTGTCCTTCACCATTCGTGCTGCATTTTTTTCTACCAATGTCAAAGCGTTTTTGGTTTGATGATCTTCGGCAGCAAATGGAAATGGCACTAAAAGCACTGGTTTTTGTGCAACCGCCAATTCGGAAATGGCAATAGCACCCGCCCTCGACACGATAACATCCGCAGCAGAATAGGCTAATGGCATATCGGTAATGAATTCTTTTATTTGAATCTGATCACCTAAGGCTTTAATTTCATCATTCGCAATGATTTCTTGATAATCGGTTTTACCCGTTTGCCAGATGAGCTGATAGCCAGCATCCTGTAATGCCTTAACATTTGATTTCCAGCCGTTATTTAGGGTTCGCGATCCTAAAGAGCCGCCAACAGACAGTATGGTAAGTTTTGAAGGATCTAAACCTAACTTCTTCTTTGCTTCGGCTGTGTCTATTTTACCGGTTAAAATATTTTCTCGAATTGGGTTTCCTAAAAATGAAACGGGAGTTCCTTTAAAGAAATGCTCCATTGCAGGATATGCAGTAAAAACCGTTTGCGCCTTTTTCCCTAAAAACAAGTTGGTTTTCCCAGGCAACGAGTTTTGTTCTTGCACAAAAATGGGAACGCCCAATTGTGATGCTTTTTGCAATGCAGGTCCACTCGCAAATCCTCCTGTTCCTACGGCAAAATCAGGTTTAAAATCTTGAATTATTTTTTTTGCTTTTGCAAAACTTGAAAGCACTTTGAATGGTAAGCTGAGGTTTTTTAGTAAATTACCCCGATCGAAGCCTGCAATGTTCAACCCCTCAATTCGGAATCCCGCTTGCGGAACTTTTTCCATTTCCATTTTACCCAAAGCCCCAATAAACAAAAATTCGGAATCAGGATATCTTTTTTGGATTTCCTGAGCAATAGCTATCGCCGGAAAGATATGCCCTCCGGTACCACCACCACTCATGATTACTTTCAATTTTTTGTTCATTTGTTTTTGCTTTTAGGCGATATCATTAATTTCTGTAATGCTTTGTTTTTTTCCTATTCCTTCCTCGTCGTAAACCTGAATTCTCGAACTCACATTAAGGATAATTCCTAATTGGATGTAGGTAACCAACATAGAGGTTCCTCCGTAACTGATAAGCGGCAACGGTTGTCCAGTCACCGGAATAAGATTGACGGCTACGGCTATATTTACCGAGAGCTGAACAAATATCATCAGTCCCAAGGCGATCACGAGCAACGAACCGAAAAAAGCGGGCATCTTACTCGCAATCATCACAATGCGGATAATCATAATTAGATAGAGTGCAATGAGCGTAAAAGCTCCAAAAAAACCGTACTCCTCCACAATAATGGCAAAAATAAAGTCGGATGCAGATTGCGGAAGCATTTGTTTTAATGCACTTTTTCCGGGTCCCATACCCGTAATTCCTCCGTGAACTATGGCAGCTTTAGCTTGCATTACCTGATAGTTTTTTGCTTTGATACTCTCGTCCTCAACATCCGAATTCGCCTTTGAACTTGTAAATGTCTCAATACGACTCATCCAGGTATGAACACGGTTTCCACCAATCATGTTGGTGTTAAGCGCAACCAAAAGGAATAAAATTGTGGCTACGACAGCAGTTGAGATAAAACCTGCGACGTATTTCCAATTCAGTTGCCCAATAATGAGAACCGCAATGGAAACCATCATAATCATAAGCGCTGTGGAGCCGTTATCTTTGGCAACCAAAACAAAAACCAGTAAGATAGGACCAAATATGTACAGGATGTTTTCTATTGGAAGACGCTCCCGATTGATTTTCTTTGTTAAATAGCGACACAGATAAATAATCAACATTAAATAGGCAAATGTCGATGGTTGAAAGGATATCGGTGTTCCCGGTATTTTGAGCCATCTGCTAGCACTCGCACCGTCAATAGTTTGACCCGAGAAGAACGTTAGCCCCAACATGATAATGGTAATAAACAATAAAATGCTGCTCAGTTTACCAATATACTCGTATCGGAAGGATTGTACACCACGCATGATAAGCAAGCCTACGACAACAAAGCCCATGTGTTTAATCACGTGGCTGGTTGTTGTACCGGTATTGACAACATATTCCAGATTGGAACTTGCCGAGTAGACAGGAAATATGGAAAACATGGAGATTAAAATAATCACCGTCCATAAGACCTTGTCGCCTTTCAGCCAATCTATTTTCTTTTCTGTTGTTTCTTGGTTCATGCTTTGTTACTTTGCCAATACGGCTTTTTTAAACTGTTCGCCACGGTCTTCATAACTGTTGAAGAGATCGAAGCTTGCGCAGGATGGTGATAGTAATACGGTATCTCCTGGTTCTGCTAATGATTTGCATACATGTACGCATTGCTCCATGGATGAGGTATCATAGATTTGTTCCTTTTTATCTCTAAAGAAATCAATTATCTTATCATTGTCTAATCCTAAACAAACAATAGCCTTTACCTTCTTTTTTACCAAATCTTCAATCTCGGTATAATCATTTCCTTTGTCTTTTCCTCCCACAATCCAGATGGTAGGTCTGGTCATGCTTTCTAAAGCGTAGTAAGTCGCATTTACATTGGTCGCTTTACTATCATTGATGTACTGTATACCATCAATTTCTGCGACGAACTCCAATCGATGTTCCACTGCTTGGAAGGTCATCAACGAGTTTCGGATACTTTCGTTACTGATGTTCAATAACTTACCGGCGATAGACGCTGCCAAACTGTTAGCGACGTTGTGCTGACCGCGGATACTGAGTTCATCAACTTTCATGGTAAAGTCGGAACCGATTTTCACAACCATTTTACCATCATCAGTGTAGCCCCCTTCTTTCAGTTTCTCTTTCATTGAGAAAGGGATTTTTTGAGCCTTTATTTCTAATTTTTTCAACAAATTCTGGCTCATTTCATCATCCTTATTGTAGATGAAATAGTTGTCGTTTTCCTGATTTTCTACAATTCTGAATTTGGCTAATGCATATTCTTCATAATCGTAATTGTACTGATCCAAATGATCGGGTGACAGGTTAAGCAACAACGAAATGTACGGTCTAAAGTTTTGAATATCATCTAATTGAAATGAGCTCACTTCGAGCACATAATAATCAAAACTTTCGTCAGCCACTTGCTTTGCAAAGCTTTTACCGATGTTTCCACCTAAACCAACATGGAGTCCATCATTTTTCAGAATATGATAAATCAACGACGTGGTGGTTGTTTTTCCGTTACTTCCGGTTATGGCAATAATTTTTGCATTGGTAAATTCAGAGGCAAATTCAATCTCCGAAGAAACTCGAATTCCTTTAGCCTGAACTTTCGTGATGATATCTGATTTTTTGGGTATACCGGGTGATTTTACAATCCAGTCAGCTGCGAGTATGCGATCTTCATCGTGTTTTTCCTCTTCAAAAGCAATCCCATTTTGTTCCAGTAAAGCTTTGTAGTTATCGCGTATCTTTCCCTTGTCGGATAAGAAAACATCTAATCCTTTCTTTTTGGCAAGGTACGCTGCACCAAAACCACTTTCTCCGCCGCCTAAAACTACTATTTTCATACTACTTATCTTACTTTTAGCGTGATGAGACATACAATGGCCAGCATCACCCCAATGATGATCATTCGGTTGACAATTTTGCTTTCATGAAAACCTCCTTTTTGGAAATGGTGATGCAGAGGTGACATTCTGAAAAGCCTATTATTTTGAGCATATTCTAGCCCATATTTTTTCTTTCTGTATTTGAATACAACTACTTGAAGCATCACCGAGAGATTTTCGATGAGGAATATTCCACAAAGAATAGGTATCAACAATTCTTTTCTCAAAATAATCGCTAAAACGGCAATAACGCCGCCCAACATTAAACTTCCTGTATCGCCCATAAACACTTGTGCAGGATAGGTATTGTACCAGAAAAAACCAATGACTGCGCCCACCATCGCGACTGCGAAAATGGTGGTTTCTCCCATGT
>JAYRQH010000367.1:0-7004 GCA_041910715.1 Bergeyella sp. | reverse complement strand
TTAATTAATGTTGATTTTCCGGAAGCGTTTTTACCTTTAATCGCAAGTTTATCACCACTTAAAATTTCAAAATTTAATGGATTTTTCCATAAGGCATTTCCAGCATAACCAAAATTTACATTTTCTGCTTTTACCAAGCGTTTCCCCCGATGCAATGAAGAATTATCAAAACTAAATTTCATTTGAGCTGTCAAAGAAACTTGTAGTCGAAGTTGGCGTAAATCTTCTGAAATGGATTCTGTTTTTCCCGCATGAATATCTTTTAATTTCGAGCTTGAATTTTCCGCTTTATTTCGCAAGGTATTCATCATAATTCTTGCCACGCCCGACTTTTCCTGCTTGCTTTTTCCGCGAGCATCCAATTTCTGTTGGCGTTCCGTGCTTTCGCGCTCGGTTTCTTTGGCCTTTTTTAGAGACTTTTCTTTGCTTTTGATATCGTTTTGAAGCGCTTCGTCCGCAATTTCTTTTTGTGATTTATAGAAATCATAGTTTCCACCATATACTTGAATTCCTTTTGAATTTAATTCCGCTACGCTATCCACTAAATTGAGTAATCTTCGGTCGTGACTGACGATCAGCAAAGTCTTAGAGGTTTCTACAACAAAATCATAAAGAACTTTTCGAGAATCTAAATCGAGGTGATTGCTGGGCTCATCCAATAAAACAAAATCGGCTTCGTGGATATCAATTCCCGCCAACATCACTTTCGTTTTTTGTCCACCACTCAAATTTTTCATTGCTTCCCACAATGAAATATCTTCAATTTTCCATTTTGAAAAGGCTTCCTCAACCCGATTTTCCAATTCCCAATCGTCATTCAGTATTTCAAAATTTTCTAGGTCTGCGTCACCGCTTACAATGGATTGCAAAGCTTTATATTTGGCATCAATACCTAAACATTGGGCGACCGAAAGGTGATCAAACTGCCCATAAATTTGTGGAAAGAAATGCAAATGACCGTCCACCTTAATTTGACCTTCTGTTGGAATTAAATCTCCCGAAATCAACTTTAAAAGAGTGGATTTGCCGACACCATTTTGACCCACCAGCGCTGTTTTATCGCCCTTTTGTAATGTGAAATTTAGTTGCTGAAAAAGCATCTCCTTATTGGGATGCGCATACCATACATTCTGTAAAATAAACATGATTTTTCTTTAAAAATGAAACTTTGAGCCGAGGATTTCCGCTCTGAAAAAGTCGTTGAAAGAAAAATAAATTTTACATGTTTACCGATGAATAATTTTGTTTTGCAAAGATAGAACTAATTTTTTTATCCTATTTATTTTAATGCAAATCAAGACTGTAAATTATCTCCAAAATTCGTCCTGATAATCGTCTTTTTCATCTGAATGAACTTCCGCAAGCGCTTTTCCGATTTCGATTAACTGATCTTCACTGAGGTGATTTTCCAAATGAGGAAACCATTTTCGCTCTTCGAAACGAATATGGTCGTCTAACAGATTTGCAAAATTTTCAAGATTTATAGCGCTTGTATTTTTTTGAATTTCATTGAAAATCAATTCCAAATCTCGATGTTCTTTGGCAACTCTAGCAGAAAATTCGTCTTCTAAATAAGGAAACAAAATATCCTCTTCCTCTTTAAAATGTTGTTTCAAATGATGATTCCAGAAATAGTCGATATACTTTTTAATGCGTTCAAAATCGATGTTTTTCTTCAATCCCTGTCGGATTTTCCAACAACACAACAACCCAAAATGATGGTCGTGTGAAAGTGGGATGATTTTTTCGTTACGTTTCATGTTTTCTTAATTTTTAGATTTGAACTTCCTTACAGCGTTCTTTAAATTTTAAAAAAAACTCACCGATTTCCGAGAAAACCGATGAGCTAACCCTAGTAAATTTAATTTATCTTTTTTCTTTTAAAGACCAACCGAATTTTAATCCTATAATGAAAATCACGAGTAGTAATTCGCCAACCGCCAGTAAAATATCTCCTGGAACACGCATCCAACGAAGGAAATGCATGATTTCCGTTTGCATAAATTCTGCTGATCGTGCGTACCAATAACCTTCCTGAATAGATGCTACCGCCTGCATAATTCCGATTGGTAGAATACTAATGGTCGTCATTACAAACAAGCCGATATTCGTTAACCAAAACGCCCAACCAATTAATTTGTCGTTCCATTGTCTTTCTGGATACAAACCTCTCAAAATGAAGAGCATTAAACCAATTCCGAGAATTCCGTACACCCCAAATAATGCGGCGTGACCGTGAACGGCGGTGGTATTTAATCCTTGAATATAATACAACGCAATTGGTGGATTAATCGCAAATCCGAAGATTCCTGCTCCTAAAAAGTTCCAAAAACACATCGCAATGAAGCAGTAGATTGGCCATTTGTAAGCTTTGATCCATTTTGTGGATTTACTGATTTGATAATTGTGATAAGCTTCATAACCGATTAACACCAACGGTACAATTTCTAATGCGCTGAAAGTCGCTCCCAAAGCCAAAACCGCTGTTGGTGTCGCAGAAAAATACAAGTGATGGAAAGTTCCTAAAATTCCTCCTGCCAAGAAAATAATGGTTGAAAATAGTACGGCTACAGTTGCAGATTTGATACGTAATAAACCCAATCTTGTGAATAGGAACGCTGCCACAACCGTTGCAAAAACTTCGAAGAAACCTTCTACCCAAAGATGAACCACCCACCATCTCCAATATTCGGCGATGGCCATGTGCGTTTGTCTTCCGTACATTAAACCAGCTCCGTAAAACACGGCAATGGCGATCGATGCAATGACGAAAAGCGTGAGCATGTGTCGGTTTTCATCTTTTTTGCGTAAGGCTGGAAGCAAAGCACGAATCATTAAAATCAACCAGAGAATTAATCCAACTAATAATAAAATTTGCCACACTCTTCCCAGTTCCACATATTCGTAGCCCGAATGTCCCCACAGGAAATTATCAACATAACCCAATTTCTGCATCACGCCTAACCACTGTCCGGCTAAAGAACCGAAAACAACGATCAGCAATGCGCCGAAGAGAACATTCACTCCCAGTTTTTGATATTTGGGTTCGTAGCCAGAAACCGCCGGCGCAATGTACAATCCTGTTGCTAACCAAGAGGTTGCAATCCAGAATATCGCTAACTGAACGTGCCAACTTCGGGAGACGGATTGGGGTAAAATTTCGTCCAACGGAATTCCGTAAAATGCGCTACCTTCCACGCCGTAATGTGCCGTGATAACGCCCGCAAGCATCTGAACCAAAATTAAAAGTGCAACCACCCAAATGTATTTTAAGGTTGCCCGCATGGAAGCAGTTGGCTTCATATTTCGCAAAGGATCATCCAAAGGCAGGGATTCTGCAATTTCTTCTTCTTTGTTTTTAGCATGATAGAAAACAAGTGCGCCAACGCCCACCAAAAGCATCAAAACACTGAAACCAGACCATAAATGCAACGAACTTGATGGAATATTCCCAACCGTTGGGTCATGCGGCCAGTTGTTGGTGTACGAAACCGTATCATTCGGACGATTGGTGATACACACCCAAGTTGTCCAAGAGAAAAAGGCGTTCATTTTATCCATTCGCTCCTGATCTTTAATCGTGTATTTTTGAATGGCATAGGCATCGCGAAGTTTCGCCATCGATGGATCGCCCATGAATAATTTGGAATAATAATCCGCCAACTGCGCCTGAACTTTAGCACGTTCGGGCGAAATGGTAATGGTTTGCGTGGCTTTATCCAACGTATTGGTGCGAAGTTCTTTTTTTAGCAAAGTTTGATATTTCGCTTGATCCTCGTCGGGAAGGTCTTTGTAGATTTTACCATCTTTTTTAGCCAATTCGTCCAGCAAAAATGTGGATTCACGATGAAGATAATCGGCGGTCCAATCGGGTGCGATGTACGCACCATGCCCCCAAATACTCCCAACCGTCTGTCCGCCAATAGATTGCCACACATTTTGCCCATCTTTCACGTCTTGACCTGTGTAAAGCACTTTACCTTCGGTAGTCACCACTTTTTCGGGGATTGGTGGTACTTTACGGTAGATATCTACGCCGTAAAAAATGAGAACTGCAAACGAGGCAATGATGACAAAAGCCAGCCAACCCCATAGTTTTTTTGGTGTCATAGTTTTTTGATTTTAAGAATTAACCACAGAGAATTCTTTCTCCAATTCGATCGATTTTGGGAACAAAATGTTGTTTTCCAAATGAATGTGCGTGTGCAAATCGTTTTCGAAATCTTGAAGCATCGCAAAAGTCACCCGATATGTGTTGCAAGCGTCAGCTGGTGGCGTATAATTATTTGTTAACTGTGCAATTTTCTCTAATCTTTCGCCTTCAACTGTATGTTCGTGCTTCATCATTTCGACTGGATTTTCAACGGTTCCAAAATGTGGTTGTTGAATTGGCTGTCCAGAAATTTTAGAAGCCATCATTTTTCGCACAAATGGGAATAAAACCAATTCTTCTTTCTTAAGATGCGCCGCCAAATCCTGTGCTGAAGCATTAAACAAATCTCTAATTTCAAAAAGCTCGGGATGTCTGTCGCCATGCACTTTGCAAAGTTTCTCCAAAAACTGCTGAATAATGGGCGTTTTTTCTTCCACATAGCGATGATGTGTTTTCTCGACATAATCTGCCAATAAATCCAACGGCCACGATTTAAAATCAATTCCGCTAGCTCCCGCCGTTGGAAGATTTTCCAGTTCAGCATAAATTTTATTGGGGTCTAGGTCTTTTTTATCACAAGCGGCATCGATAGTTCTTCCACCCTTGCAACAAAAATCAATTCCGTATTTCTTAAAAATAGCTGCTGTTCTAAAATCTTCTGCAACCATATCTCCTATTAAATCTGTTCTTGTGTTCATAATAAAATACTTTTATATCCTTTATTGTTGTAAAATTTTTTGAAAATACATCATAGAAAATTTAACCAATGAGGCGTTCGGTTTTATTTTTTCTGTGCTAAAATATATTTCACCATCAGTTTTGCGTTATCTGGACTTAATCCTGCGTGCGGCGTCATCGGAATATCGCCCCAAACGCCTTTTCCACCTTCAATAATCTTGGTTGCCAGATGGTCGATATCGGCGTCGGTGTATTTTGCAGCCACTTCTTGGTACGATGGTCCTACTAATTTTGCATCCACTTTATGGCACGAAAGACAGTCGGTTCCTTCCACCAATTTCTGACCTTCTTCTTCGGGTGACAATGCCACTGCGGGAGCGCTTTCTGCTGCTTTTTCACTTGGTTCCTGCAACATCACATTCGATTCTTTTTCTACAATAGGTTCTGTTTTTTTTGAACAAGAAACAATTGCTAATGATGCTAATAATGAGGTTAAAACTAATTTTTTCATAGCTGATTTATTTAATAATTTTTAATTTAGTTAAGTTCTTTTTTAACGGCTTCTACCGTTTTATCGATGTCGATGCTGATGCCTTCTTTTTGATGAACCAGCAAACCTTTTTTAGAATACACACTTATAATATTGGAATGCGAAAAATCCATAGGCGAAATTTGCTTGTATTTCATGGCTAAAACATTCGCCAATTCCCGGGTATTGGCTTCGCTGCTTCTCAAGAAAACCCATTGTTTAGAATCTAATTGATAGGTTTTAAGGAATTCGCGCATCCGTTCGGGCGTATCGTGTTCGGGATCAATAGAAATCAAAACATACCGCAAGTCATCTGAGTCTTTATGTCCTACTTTTTGCGCAATATTTTTCATATCGATGGTCAGTTTTGGGCAAGCCGTTTTGCAGGAAGTATAAATCATCACCATGGTAAGAACTTTCCCTTTTAGGTCTTCGAGTTTGATTTTTGTTCCATCCGCTTGTTCCCATTTTGAATTTAAATTGAAAATGGAATTGGGATCCAGATTTTCGTTTTCTTTCTTACAACTTCCGAGAATAAGGACTGACAAGCAAATGATAGCTATAATTTTGAATGTATTTCTCATGACTTTATTATTTAATTTGGTCATCTTTTTCTTTCGTCTTGAAACAAAAGAACCAAAAGTTCAAGACTTGGAAACTCGACTAAAAAATTCAAATTCATCCTAAAATTCCTAAACTCGCAGCCTTTTCGTTTCCATCGCCTTGCTCAAACACTAGGAATTTTTTAACGGATTAATTTCAATTTTTCTTAACGTCTCCGTTTCCTATGTCACTTTTTTCATTGTTTTTTATTTCAACTACATCTTTTGCACAACGGAATCCGAGATTGTTAACCGTATAATTGGCATTCATGCTTCCGCGCATCGCAAAACGAATAAAGGCGGTATAATTTCTCAAATCCGAAGAGGTTACCGAAGCGCCCGCACAAAACAAAGTTTCGTTTGCAGCATTATCTTTGCGAGACTCCCCTGTCATCATCACGGAATTAAAATCTTCCGTCCACTCCCAAATGATTCCGTACATATCGTAAATTCCCCACGCGTTCGGCTGGTGTTGCTTTACAGCCTGTTTGTACTTCCCTTTTTCCTGATACAAATTCAAAATATGTCTTGTAAATTCAGGATCTTCAGTTGCGTCTGTTAGATTTTCATTAGCACGAGCTGCGTATTCCCATTCATCCACCGTTGGTAGCCGTTTTCCGACACTTTCAGCATAAGCTTTTGCGGCAAACCAAGAAACGTTGGTTACAGGTGCATCTGGACTTACATCTGCTGGAAATTCAAAATCGCTTTTCCAGTGTTTAAGATAAGTGCTGTCGGCGTAGAGTTTCAGAACTTTACTTTTGGTCCATTGAGGATTTACTTTTAAAAATTCTACAAATTCTCGGTTAGTAACCGCAGTTTCATCTAAAAAAAAAGATTTCACCTGCGTCAAACTATCGCTTTCTTTTCCGACAAATGCTCGGTAGGAGCCGCCATCTATCTTCTGCATTTTTTTATGGCTGGAAATGAACGTCAACTTGGGCTGCTCCTGCTTTTGTTGCAGAGAATCTGATCTCTCTTGACAAGAAAACAATAAGAAAACGAGCACTATGTGAAACCAATTTTTCATTGTTAAAAGTAT
>JAYRQH010000366.1:0-12323 GCA_041910715.1 Bergeyella sp. | reverse complement strand
TCTAATCCAATTCCTTCCACATTAGCAGCAATTCCTACTGCCGAAAGCAGTATATCAGCTTCCAAAGTTACCTCGCCTTTTTCAGTTTTAACTTTAGCTTTTACTCCTGCACCTGATGTATCAACCGATTCTACGGAGGCATTGGTCATAATTTCAATTCCTGCTTTCTTTAATGATTTTTCTACGTGTTTTGACACTTCTTCGTCTTCTACAGGTAGAATTGTCGGCATAAATTCAACCACGGTAACTTTTGTACCCATTGTATGATAGAAATCGGCAAACTCAATTCCGATAGCTCCCGAACCAACAACAATCATTGATTTTGGCTGTTCTGGAAGCGAAAGTGCTTGTCTGTATCCAATTACTTTTTTACCGTCTTGAGGAAGGTTAGGAAGTTCTCTTGAACGTGCACCCGTTGCGATAATAATGTGGCTAGCACCATATTCTGTTACTTTACCATCTTTATCCGTTACTGCAACTTTTTTACCTGGCTTCACCTTAGCCGTTCCCATGATTACGTCAATCTTGTTTTTCTTCATTAGAAACTGGATTCCACCACTCATTTTAGAAGCTACACCTCTACTACGCTGGATAACATTAGAAAAATCAAAACTTGGATTTTCTACTTTGTTTAATCCATAATCTTCTGCATGCTGCAAATATTTGAAAACATGCGCCGATTTTAGTAGGGCTTTTGTAGGAATACATCCCCAGTTAAGGCAAATTCCACCTAAATTTTCTTTTTCAATGATTGCGGTTTTGAATCCCAATTGGGCAGCTCTAATTGCGGTAACGTATCCACCAGGTCCACTTCCAATAACAATAATATCGTAGTTCATTCGATTAAAAATTTACTGCGAATTTAATGAAAATTATTGGAAGGTGATTAGGTAAAAATGCACGTCTTTAAGTAATCTTTGTTTTATCTCTATCGATTCATTAAGGCGATGTTAAAAATAAACTAAAAAAAAACTCCTCACAAAAAGGAGGAGTTTGTATTTCAATAGATGAACAATTATATCAAAGGATAATTTTGTGGATTAACTTCGTTAAACAAAGCGTAAATTTTTTCCACAATATCATCAACGGAAGGCTTTGAGAAGTAATCACCATCGGATCCATACGCCGGTCGATGATCATTGGCAGCGATCGTTAATGGAGCGGAATCAAGATATTGAAATGCTTTTTGTTTTTCCAAAATCTGCTGAAGAATAAATGCAGTTGCTCCACCATCCACATCTTCATCGATCACAATAAGACGGTTGGTTTTCTTTAAACTTTCTACAATCTCGTGTGATAAATCAAAAGGAATTAAGGATTGAATATCGATAACTTCTATATTGATGCCCAGTTTTGCCAAAACTTCAGCTGCTTCCATCACAATTCGCCACGTCGAACCGTACGTTACCACAGTTGCATCAGTTCCCGATTTTGTAATTTCAATTTTACCTACTGGCACGGTAAATTCACCTAGATTATCAGGTTGTTTTTCTTTTAATCGATACCCGTTTAGGCATTCAACAATTACAGCAGGTTCGTCGGTTTGCAACATCGTGTTATAAAACCCAGCCGCTTTTGTAAGGTTTCGAGGAACCAAGATGTTAATACCTTTTGCTAGATTCAAAATACCCGCCATTGGTGAACCTGAATGCCATATACCTTCTAAACGATGTCCACGAGTTCGGATGATTACCGGAGCTTTCTGACCGCCTTTGGTACGGTATTGCAGCGTAGCTAAATCATCGCTCATCCCCTGCAAACAGTATAAAATATAGTCTAGATACTGAATTTCCGCGATGGGGCGTAAGCCACGCATAGCAAGACCAATTCCTTGTCCTAATATGGTTGCTTCGCGAATTCCTGTATCTGCAATACGTGTGGTTCCGTATTTTAATTGAAGACCTTCTAAACCTTGGTTTACGTCTCCAATATTTCCCGCATCCTCACCAAACACTAGAGTTTCAGGATATTTTTCAAAAATTTTATCAAAATTATTTCGCACAACTACTCGGCCGTCAACTTCTTGAGATTCTGACGTATAAGTAGGCGCAATTTCCTCTACATTGGTTGCTTTCCACTGCGATTGTGAATATAAATGCGAGGAATAATTATCTTTTTCAGTTTCTGTTAATTCAGAAAGTACTGATTTTAACTTTTCTCGAGTTTCTGAAGGTGAATTCTGAGTGAAAATTAAAGCTTGTCGCGCAACATGAAATAGGTCTTTCTTACCAACTGATACAATGGAATTAAATTTATCCAGATATGATTTTACCTCCGAATTTTGTTGTGCTAACGTCTGTACAAGTGGTACAATCTGATTTTTTATCGAGTTAATGGTTTTCTGAAACGCTTCCCAAGATCTTTTTTGACCTTCTTTGGTTGCTTTTTTAGCTTCAGCATCAATGGCGTCCAACTCATCTTCGGAGGCAATAGTTTCCATTTTGCCTTCTATCTCTACCGAATAATTTAAAATCCATTCTCTAAACTTCACAAGACCGTCGTGCTCTGATTCCCATACCAAACGCTCTTCCGATTTGTAACGTTCGTGCGATCCTGACGTCGAATGTCCTTGAGGCTGAGTGACCTCGATAACATGCACAACTACTGGAACACCTTGCTCTCTAGCAAATTGCTCTGCCCTAGCGTATGCATCCAACAAAGCAGGATAATCCCAAGCTTTCACCTGAATAATTTCGCAACCTTGCGCTTCATCTTCTGTACGTTGAAAACCAGAAAGCATCTCCGAAATATCGGCTTTTGCTCGCTGATTCTGTGTCGGAACCGAAATTCCGTATCCATCATCCCATATCGAAACAATCATGGGAACTTGCAAAGCACACGCAGCATTTAATGTTTCCCAAAAATGACCTTCTGCTGTAGAAGCGTCACCAATTGTACCGAAAGCGACCTCTCGTCCTTGATTTGAAAATTTTTCGGAGCCAGGAAACGAAATTTCTTTAAACACGTTGGATGCTTGAGCCAATCCCAACAAACGAGGCATTTGTCCTGCTGTTGGAGAAATATCACTCGAAATATTTTTGATTTTTGTAAGATCTTTCCAACTGCCGTCTTCATTCAAACTACGCGTTCCGTAATGACCGTTCATTTGTCGACCTGCAGTAGCCGGTTCGCGCTCTGCATTGGTATCCGCATACAGTTGTGCAAAAAAACTTTCTACTGTTAATGCTTCAATAGCCATCGCAAAGGTTTGATCACGGTAATAACCAGAACGCCAATCGCCATTTCGGAAAACTTTAGACATCGCAAGCTGCGGAAGTTCCTTTCCATCTCCAAAGATGCCGAATTTTGCTTTTCCCGTAAGCACTTCCCGTCGTCCTAAATAGGACATTTCGCGAGAAATTCTTCCTAAGCGATAATCATCAAGTATATTTTTTTTAAAATCTTCGAATGAGAGCTGCTGTGTCTCCAAATATGTTTCTTCCATGCTGAACCAGGATTTTTACAAATATAACAAAATAAACCAATTTGAAAAATCAAGTTTATAAAAGTCTCAAATAAACCAATATTATTTTAATAATTCAATAAATCTAGTTTGATCATTAATTTTATTCAAAAACTTGTATGAATTGTTTAATTATTAACAACATAGATAAGTACGCCAGCTATTTTACTTAGAATACAATATTGTTTAGAAAACAATTATTTTCCTCTATTTTATTAATAATGAAATAAAAAGCAGTATGATCTCTAAAGAAAAATCGAAGGAGAATATTAGAATTTTCTTTCGATGACGTAATCCAACATCTTATGTAACGCTTGTCGAGCTTCAGAGTCTGGAAATTCATTCAAAATGGCTTTTGCTTTAGCATGGAAGTCATTCATAACACCCACAGCATAATCCAATCCGCCGGACGTTTTTACAAATTCGATTAGTTCTTTGACCCGCTTTTTATCGTTATTAAAACGTTTCACGGTATTGAAATAGTAGGTTCGATCTTTATCCGATGCCATCTTTAACGTGTGAATCAAAGGAAGCGTCATCTTTTTTTCTTTGATGTCGATGCCCACAGGTTTCCCAATAACATTCGAACTTAAGTAGTCGAATAGATCATCTTTAATTTGAAACGCCATACCGGTATACGTCCCGAAATCCTTCATTTTTTTTGCGGTAGTCTCATCAACATCATTGGAGAGTACACCAATCTCACAACAGGCAGCAATAAGTGTCGCGGTTTTCTGACGAATGATTTCGTAATATACCTCTTCGGTAATGTCTAATTTACGGGCTTTCTCTAGTTGTAAAAGTTCGCCTTCACTCATCTCACGGATGGTACGTGCAATTACGGAAAGTAAATTATAATCCTTGTTATCGGTGGACAATAAAACGGATTTTGCCAGGAGATAATCACCTACAAGAACAGCGATTTTATTTTTCCATAGTGCATTGATTGAGAAAAAATTTCTACGTTTAAAACTTTCGTCAACCACATCGTCATGAACTAATGTTGCGGTATGAATAAGCTCAATCATAGAAGCACCTCGGAAGGTTTTTTCATTAACATCACCTACTAGTTTTGCGCAGAGAAAGACAAACATAGGCCGCATTTGTTTTCCTTTGGTGGTCACAATGAAGCGCGTTACCTTATCAAGCAAAGAAACATTACTTTTCATGGAATCATAAAACTTCTGTTCGAAAAGTTTCATCTCCGCATTAATAGGTCGTTTAATTTCTTCTACAATGTTTGCCACGTACTAGGGAACTAAGTGTTGAAAGGTTGGACAAATATAGTTTTTAATTTGCAGAAATTAAAGCAGAAATGATTTTTGTATAGGATAATTTCGTAATTTTGAATCAACACAAAAACAGATGCCATGAAAAAATAGTATTTCTTTTTGCGTTTTATTTAAAGCGCTACTTTTACTTTTTTTTTTAGACTACACCGAACTTTCAATATCATTGTAGTTCACTCTACGGGATAATTGGAAGCGTTTACCATACAATCAGATAGATAAAGGTTGAATAATTGATTTTTTTTAACACGGCTGCAGAAATTTGAGTTTCATCTGGAAAGACAGAGAAATTTGTACTTCTTCAGCTGTGTTATTTCTTTAGAATGTGGTGCGGAATAAAATACAATTGCGCTGGAACCGTTTTTAAAGGAAAGATAAAGCGCTCGGCACTGATATATACTCCATCCTGATTAACCGCAACACCCTCAACTTGACCTATGCTTAACGCATTGCCTAATCGATATTTACGAAAATTAGGTGTTAGCCATTGGCCAGCATCATTTCGAGTGAAGACAGCTAGAAAAACACGTAATTTCTTGGTGTATCCAACGATATACAACTCATTTTCATAGAGAAATGCGTCCGTAACCGAAAATCCAATAGGTATGCTTTCTTTTTTATCTAAAATTTGAATATCATTGGATTTCAAATCCAGTTCGTATCGGGATATTTGTTTCGAAACCCATTCTTTTGTAAAAATATGAGCTTTTTCATTCGCAACAACCATCGCCTCTACATCAAAATCAGTATTTAAATTTTTTGGAGTAAAATCGGATTGATTTTTAAAACGAAATGGAAATTCTTTTACTGAATTTGAATCGGAATTTTCATTAAGATCTTGGATTTTAAAAATTTTCAAATCGGTTCTCGTCCCTTGATTATTACCGAAATCACCAATATAAATCGCTGTAGAATCAGCCGATATGGCTTCCCAATCAATGTTTCGAAGACCTGTTTGGTAAATGTTTTTAACTCTACCATTTCGAGTATTGATTTGGAAAATTTCCGAAGAGTTTCCCGAATCATTCACTGTAAGAAGCTTATTTTGAAAAAAAGTAAGCCCCGAATTTTCATTTAATGTGTCTGATAAAGTAGAAATTTGATATTTTTTTAATGCAATTCGTTTTGCCTGCGCTGCAACATATGAAGAGCTCAATATAAACAGCAATATAAATGCTTGTAGTATTATTTTTTTAAAAGATAAATAAACCTTCACCGTTTGATTTTATACATCAGCTGTTTTGTTAGCAAGCTGTCCGCAAGCCGCATCAATGTCGCCCCCTCTACTTTTACGAACCATAATGGTAATTCCAGCTTTTTCCAGTTCCCGAACGTATTTTTCTTCTGCCTTAATACTTCGATGATCAAATTTTCCTTCGCCGATCGGATTATACTGAATTAAATTTACTTTAGAAGGAACCTGGCGACAGTATTTTATTAACGCTTTGATATCTTCATCGGCATCGTTTATGCCTTTCCACACACAATATTCAAAGGTAATAACCGAACCTGTTTTTTCGTACCAGTATCGGAGCGCTTCCATAATATCCGTCAATGGAAACTTTTCGGAGAACGGCATAATTTCGTTTCGCTTGTGCTCAATTGCCGAATGGAGAGACAAAGCTAGTTTCACCTTTAATTCTTCATCTGCAAGCATTTTTATCATTTTCGGAATACCTGATGTTGACACTGTGATCCTTCGAGCAGCCATTCCCAAACCTTCCGGCTTAGTAATTTTTCTGATCGCTTCCACAACATTTTTATAGTTCATCATTGGTTCGCCCATACCCATAAAAACGATATTTGAAAGCGGCCTGTCAAAATACATTTTACTTTGGCGGTCAATTAAAGCCACTTGATCCACGATTTCTGCGACTTCAAGATTTCGCATTCTCTTAAGCTTCGCAGTAGCACAGAATTCGCAATTTAGGGAACAACCTACTTGAGAAGAAACACAAGCTGTTGTACGGGTTTCCGTAGGAATAAGAACCGACTCGACCAGTAAACCGTCATGCAATTTTACTCCATTTTTAATCGTACCGTCGGTTGATTTTTGCAATAAATCAACCGCAATGGGGTTTATCACAAAATCTGCGGTAAGATGTTCACGTAACTCTTTCGAAAGATTCGTCATCTCATCAAAGGAATGTAGATTTTTGCTCCAAAGCCAATCGTAGACCTGTTTGGCGCGGAATGCTTTTTCCCCCACAGAGACAAAATAATCTTTAAGTTCATCCAACGTTAATGTGCGAATATCTTTCAAATGAATACTATTTTAGTTGACAAAGATACGGCTTTTATCAGTTTTCAAAATAGCATCACTTTTAAGTCTGTAAAACAAAAAAGCACGAACAAAATCGTGCTTTGAAAATTTTCAGTTGTAATTATATTAGATAATCAACATCGCATCACCATACGAATAGAATCTGTATTTTTCTTTGATAGCTTCTTCGTACGCATGCATTAAGAAATCTTTTCCTGCAAATGCAGCAATCATCATCATTAATGTTGATTTTGGCGTATGAAAGTTAGTAATCATCGTATTAGCTACTCCAAAATCGTGCGGCGGATAGATGAATTTATTGGTCCAACCGTGGTAGGGACCAATTTTCTTATTTGAAGATACCGAAGTTTCCAATGCTCTCATTGTAGTTGTTCCTACAGCGCATATTCTTCTATTTTCCTCAACCGCTTTGTTAATGATATCTACATTTACTTGATCGATAATTGCCTCTTCACTCTCCATTTTGTGTTTTGAAAGATCCTCCACCTCAATTGGGTTGAATGTTCCTAAGCCAACATGTAAAGTAATTTCGGCAAAATCAATCCCCTTGATTTCTAAACGCTTCATCAAATGCTTGGAAAAGTGCAAACCTGCTGTTGGAGCTGCAACGGCGCCTTCATTTTTTGCGTAGATGGTTTGATAGCGTTCTGCATCTTCAGCTTCCACTTCTCTTTTAATATATTTTGGAAGTGGCGTCTCACCCAATTCTTTCAATTTTGCACGGAACTCATCATAAGGGCCGTCAAACAGAAAACGCAACGTACGACCTCTTGACGTTGTATTATCAATCACTTCTGCCACCAAAGATTCGTCTTCAGTAAAGAAAAGCTTGTTACCAATTCTGATTTTTCTGGCAGGATCAACCAAAACATCCCAAACACGAGTTTCTTTATCAAGTTCTCGTAATAAGAATACTTCAATTTTAGCACCCGTTTTCTCTTTATTTCCGTACAGACGAGCAGGAAATACTTTTGTATTATTAAAAATCATCAAATCGCCTTCGTCGAAATAATCGATCACATCTTTAAAGAGTTTGTGCTCAATAGTTTGATCTTTACGGTTTAAAACCATTAATCGCGATTCGTCTCTGTTTGGTGCGGGATACTCTGCCAAAAGCTCTTCTGGCAAATCAAAATTGAAATCTGAAGTTTTCATAAAATTTACGGATTTTATAAGTTTAAAATAAGCTTCAATAGCCTATCATTTTGAGATTGCAAATATACAATATAAAAACGCGTTTGTCAAGTTTTTAATGTGTGGAGATTTTATCTAAAATATGACTTTTTTAACGTGATAATGTTTAGATTTGTCAAGCAAAAAACCAAATCTTTTGATTTATGAAAAATATTAGCAGACGAAATTTCATTCGCACAGCAAGTGCCGCTGGTTTAGGCGCCGCCCTCATGCCTAACACCTTATTTGGCTTTAATTACAACTTCAACCCGACTAAAAAAGTACGAATTGGTATGATCGGAGTGGGAATGCGTGGACAAAGTAACTTAAATATTTTGGCCAGTAGAGAAGATGTGGAGGTTGTTGCCATGGCTGACCCAGATCCAAAAATGATGAAGTCTGCTCAAAGTATTTTAACAAAAAATAAAAAAACGGCTGCCAAAGAGTTCGGAAATGGGGATTACGATTATCGAAATCTTTTGAAATTAGCAAATGTTGATGCCGTAATCATTTCCACACCTTGGGAATGGCATAAGATACAAGGTTTAGAATCGATGAAGGCAAAGAAAATTGTCGGAATGGAGGTTGGAGGAGCCTTGTCAGTTGATGAATGTTGGGATTATGTAAAAGCCTCTGAGCAAACAGGAATGCCCGTTTTTGCCATGGAAAATGTTTGTTACAGAAGGGATGTTATGGCCATTTTAAATATGGTACGTAAAGGAATGTTTGGAGAGATTATCCACGGGCAAGGTGGATATATGCATGATTTGCGAGGTGTGTTATTTAACGATGGCGTAACTCCTTATAATTCGGGAGCCGAGTTTGGTGAAAAAGGATTTAGCGAGGCAAAATGGAGAACCGACCATTATGTAAAGAGAAATGGAGAACTGTATCCGACACACGGATTAGGACCGGTAGCCATGACAATGGATATTAATAGAGGAAACAGACTATTGCGTCTTTCTTCATTTTCGTCAAAAGCAAGAGGTTTGCACGACTATATCGTTAACCACGAAAAAGGCGGAGCCAATCATCCAAATGCCAAAGTGAAATTCAAACAAGGGGACATCGTAACTACTCAAATTGCTTGTGAAAATGGAGAAACCATTTTACTTACTCACGACACAAGTTTGCAGAGACCGTATAACTTAGGCTTTAAAGTGCAGGGTACAAAAGGTCTTTGGGAAGATTTTGGATCGGGAGGTTTTGATCAAGGATTTATTTATTTTGAAAACTTAATGAATCATTCACATAAGTGGGATAACAGTAAGAAATGGATGGAAGAATACGACCATCCTATGTGGAAAAAGTATGAGAAACAAGCCGCAGGTTCTGGACATGGAGGTATGGACTGGTTCCTAATTAACACATTTGTAGAATGTATCAAGCGTAATGTGGAGTTCCCAATGGATGTTTATGACTTGGCAACATGGTACGCAATTACCCCTTTAAGTGAACAATCAATTGCTAAAAATGGGCAAGTTGTGGAAATTCCAGATTTTACAAAAGGAAAATATAAGAACAGAAAACCCGTTTTTGCATTACATGACGAATATTAAGAAAACCATGGTCATCATGGCAGGTGGCCTTGGAAGCAGATATAAAGGTCTTAAACAAATTGATGGCATCTTACCCAATAATTCTACCATTTTAGAATATTCTATGTATGATGGAATTCAGAGCGGATTCAATAAATTTGTTTTTATCATTAACAAACACATTCCGGAAACTTTTATTGAGAAAGTTTCTGGAATTTTAGATAATCTGAAGTACGAGTACCATTGGATTGTGCAGGATTTAGACAAATTTGTCACCATCCCAAGTCTACTTGAAAACCGGGAAAAACCTTGGGGCACCGGTCATGCCGTGCTATGCAGTAAAGACGTTATCAATGAACCTTTCATCGTGATTAATGCAGATGATTTTTACGGCAAAGATGCCTATGTTAAGGCTTCACAGCTAATTGATGAACAAGTTTCCGAAACAAATTACGCACTAATTCCTTTCTCGTTAAAAAATACACTTAGCAAAAACGGCAGCGTTTCTCGAGGGTTATGTCAGTTTAATGATACTGGAAAGCTTGCTGACATTGAAGAAATTACCGATATCCTTTCCGACAGTGACGAGATTTATTTTGTAAAAGACGATCAGAGGCAGACACTTCCACCCGATTCCCTCGTTTCTATGAATTTTTGGATTTTTCATCCATCTATTTTCCCACATTTAGAAACAGGATTTCAAACATTTTTAGAAAGTGAACCTGCAATTAAGGCTGAATTTTTCTTACCTAGTTTGGTGGATGATTTGGTGAAAAATAATCATGTGGAAGTACAATCATTGGCCACTGATGCACTTTGGAAAGGAGTCACTTATCCTGATGATAAAATCGAATTACAAGAATTTTTAACGCAACAGACTGAAAACAATCAGTACCCGGAATTTCTATGGAGCTGAACCAAATTGTACAACAATATCTAGGCATAGGAGATTATCAATCAACAGAAATTGTGAGCGGCCTAATAAATACCACACTTCTTATTGAAAAAAATGAGGAAAAATACATTCTTCAAAAAATCAATCACGGTGTGTTTTTAGACCCTGAAGCACTGGTTAATAACCACCTACAAATCAATTTGGTGTTGCAAAATGCCAACTACGATCGTGAAATTATTGATATTATTCCTACGATTGAGGGTGTATTATTGCTTAAAGACGCCAAAAATCAGTATTGGAGAATGACAAGTTATGTTGAAAATGCTAAAACCTATTTAAAAGTTCCCAATAAAGAAATTGCTTTGGAGGCCGCCATTTGCCTAAGCGAGTTTTATCGTATTATTAATGAGAAACAACTCCTTATCCAAGATCCTCTTCCTGGCTTTATCAATTTTAAAAAGCGAACGGATGACTTTGTTTCGGCTTTAGAATCAGCTTCTGAGGATCGCAAACAAAAAGCATCAGAAGAAATTGATATTATTAAAAATCAGATTGAACTTCCCGAAAAATGGCTTCAGCTTTTGGATGAGGAAAAATTACCAAAACGAATTATCCATGCCGATCCAAAAATTAGCAATATCTTGTTTTCAGCGGATGAGAAAGCAACTGCAGTTATTGACCTTGATACGATTATGGAGGACAGTATTCTGTATGATTTCGGCGATATGGTTCGGTCCTACTGCAACAAAACCGATGAAGATGATGCGTCCTTAAAAGAAAATTTCGATGGCGAGATATACAAAGTTATTAAACAAGGGTTCTTATCAAAACTAGAAGATTTTTTGACGGATTCTGAAAAAGGAAATCTCGATTACGCCGCACAAGTAGTCATTTATATTCAAGCCGTTCGTTTTTTAACCGATTATTTGAAGAATGACAGCTATTATCACACTGATTATCCCGATCACAACTTAGATCGGACTAAAAATCAGCTTTGTCTCCTGAAAAATCTTCAAGACTTTCACCGTATGACACCCATATAGTTAAGTTTTTCTGGAATCGTAATGGTCATTTGGGCATTTTTTTCTTGTACCAATACATACTGCATTGTGGTTTCGTCTGAAAAAGTAAGGGTAGCTTCCTTTACCTTAAAATTTTCATTGGGTTGAAGTTCCTGCCATGCTTCGTACGGATGAATGCCTATGACTTGAAATGCTTTGAAATAATTTCTGTCGCTCGGTTCCGTTCGTAAATTATAGGTCCGGAGGTTTTTTTTATTCCTTGATTTAAAAATTTGCAGATCATTCCCCATCTCTGTTTTAGCAAAACGAAAACCCAAATTCTTTTCTTTAGTATCATTTATCTTTTTTGAGTGGTTATACTTAAGTACAAATAATAATTCGCCATCTTTATTATCTGAATGAATATCAAAATAATGCAATGATTGTGTTGATAAATCCAGCAATGCGTCTGTAAGCTGTTTGTTTGCTCCGTTGTAAATTGTTAAGAAATAATTCGGATCTTGACTTAGATAAACAACCCGTTCCTCCATACTTTCTTTCTTTTCGCAACAACTCCATTGATATTTTGCTAAATAATCAAATTCAACAACTTGAGCGTTAAAATGACAAAAAAACAAGAAAAAGGCTGTCGATAAAATAGATTTTATGCTCATAGCTAT
>JAYRQH010000365.1:0-2433 GCA_041910715.1 Bergeyella sp. | reverse complement strand
CATCGGTCGGCTTTCCATTAATTTGCTGTCCACATTGGCTACAGAACCGGTAAGGTTTACCTTCTTCTGTGTACCGTAACCTACAACAACAATTTCTTCTAGTTTTTGTGTATCGTCTTTTAAAAATATTTTAGAATCTTTAATATCAGACGCTTTAATTTCCAAAGGAATATAACCTATGTAGCTTATCAGAATTACATCATTGGGTGAAGAAATTGTTAAAGTAAATTTGCCATCCATATCGGTAATTGTACCGTTGGTAGTTCCTTTAATAACTACATTCGCTCCAATTATTGGTTCATTTAATTTGGGATCCATAACAACTGCAGAAATAGTTTTCTGTTGTTGCTGAATAGTCGCCGATTTATTACTTAAAATAATCTGCTTGTCTTCCACTTTGTATTGAACATTTGTATTTTTGAAGACTTCGTTCAATACACTTTCAATTGATTTTTCTTTTGCCTTTACGTCAACTTTTCTATCAACATTTATCAATTTACTATTGTATAGAAAATAGAAATCAGAATTCTCTTCAATAGCATTAAGAACCTGTTCGACAGTAGCATTATTTAAATTCAAGGAAATTCTGGTCGACTGAGAGTAAGCTATCTCAGCGTTTGCCTGAAATAGAAAAATAAATAACAAGGCAGCTGTTATTTTCATCGCCATCGGAATTTTAAGCAATAAGTCTAAATAAGACCTAAAACTTTTGTTGGTAATAAAATTATTCATAAATTCATGCGTCTTTTTTAATTAGGTTTATCCAAATAACTTAATTGAGTTTTGCCGTTCGTCAGGTGAGATTTTCGTAACGGCATTTAATTAGATCTTACGGGGAAGTAGTAACTAGCTACTTTCCCGTTTGTTTTTTGTTTATTACGTTTCTTTTTTCATTTTATTAGTCCTTTCATTAATGAATAGATTTATTAAATACAATTTTATCATTCTAATTTACATTTATCCCTCAAATACGCTTACTAGACGAGCAAGCAATAAGCACACCCTATAAAATAATATAATTTTAACATATTTTCACTTTACCTGTATTCTCTAATAATAACGCGTCGCTTTGCATACGTATAATCAGCATTTATTTCTGAATCTAAAATCTGACAACGGATAGGAGCTGACTTTTCAAGTAAACGAAGAACTTCTGGTAATGTTTCCGTTGTGAAAGTGGCAGAATATTCATATTCATGTAAAGTTTTACCTTGCAGCTCAATTGAAACATTGAAATGACGAGACAGTTTCCTAACGATTTCATCGAACCCAGCCCTTCTGAATACCATTTTACCGTCTCTCCATGCTGTTTTTGTATATATGTTAGCCTCCGAAATAGTAATATTTCGGGTTGTTTTATTTAAGACTGCTTGTTCTCCTGCCTTTAATGAAAACACATTCTCTGTATCGTATTTTTTTACGTCGATATTTCCTTTGGCAAGGATGGCCTCAATCTTATTATCATCATTATAAGCAGAAACATTAAATTCAGTTCCATAAGCACTCACCGTCATACCGTTGGGCACAACCACATCGAAACGGTTTGTTTTATCGGATGTAACTTTAAAATAGGCTTCTCCTTCTAATTTAACTGTACGGTGTTTCCCTGTAAATCTTTCCGGATAGGTTATTTTAGTTCCTGAGTTTAGCCAAACCTCCGAACCGTCGGGTAGGATTACTTTAGATACTAATCCATAAGCTGTTTGCAATTCAACCTGATTAATGGGACTTTCTTCTATAGGAATAGAATCATTCATAAAGTATATAGTCACCAGGAATAAAGGCAAAATAAGAATAGCTGCAGCATTGCGGGAAATATCCCAAAGTTTTTGACGGAAAGAAAGAAATCTCATTTGCCTTGCGAGCTTATTCCAATGGGCATCGGTGTTTACTAAGCGTTGCTTCTTCAAATTCTCGGTAGCATTCCAAATAAATTGTATTTCTTTAATCTCCTGTCTAAACTCGGGTGAACTTTCAGCCAAGTGCTCAAATGCAGCAACCTGCTCGACAGGAAGTGATCCTTCAAGGTAAGGTATAATATGATCTTTCGTTATTTCCAAAGTGTATGTCTTTTTAAATATATAATTTGACGAAAAGAGGATAGTGTTACCCTATCCTTTATATTGATTTTATAATAAATTAACTTAATATAGATTACCAGCAAAACAGTAAAATCAGAGGCAAATAGTCTTTAAGCTCAGTGCGCATTATTTTTAAGGACTTACTCATATACGATTCTACTGTTTTTACGGATATATTCTGTTTCTCCGCAATCTGTGCGTACGTTAAACCATCAAAGCGATTCATTTCAAAAACTTGTCGAAGATTCTCCGGAAGTTGAGATAGGGCGCGAGAAATTATTTCTTCCAGTTCCATCGTTGAATAAACATCATCCTGATACATGAGCCACTCTTTCTTTGCCTGGCGTTCCAT
>JAYRQH010000364.1:0-9146 GCA_041910715.1 Bergeyella sp. | reverse complement strand
TATTGGATGCATCAAGGCGTTGGGATGTGGTTTATGTTTCTGAATCTAGGCTTGATGTATTACTTTCTTCCTCAGGAACTCAACAGTCCGATTTATTCGTATAGTTTGGGAATTTTAGCTTTTTGGACTCAAATTTTATTTTATACCCTAATCGGAACGCATCATTTTATATTTTCTGCGATCCCGTGGTGGTTGCAAACGGTGGCTATTGTCGCCAGTATGGGAATGGTGATTCCTGTTTTGGCTGGTTCAATGAATTTCTTTCTCACCATAAAAGGCTCTTGGCATCGAATTAAATTAAGCTACGTTCTGCCATTTTATGTGGTTGCAACTATATTTTATTTCACAGGCTCCATGCAGGGAACCGCGGAAGCTTTTCGCTCAACGAATCTGATGTGGCATTTCACCGATTTTACGGTAGCACACTCGCATATAACGATGTACGGCATCATCACATTCATGTTGTGGTCGTTTACCTACACATTAATTCCGAGATTAACCACTTTTGAACCGCCGAGCTTAGGCGTGGGAATTCATTTTTGGGTGGCTTTAATCGGACTTTTGGTATATACCATTTCGTTGATGATTGGTTCCACAGAAAATGGACTGATGTGGATAGACAAAAAACCCTTTATAGAAGGTGTTGCACATATGATGCCTTTCTGGTTGTGGCGAGCGATTGGCGGAACGATGATGTGGCTGTCGCATCTGATTTTTGCCTATAATTTTTACAGAATGTTGAAACCCAAAAAAGAAGTGGTTTTACCCGAATCACCGCAGCAAATTTTGGATATTATTCAATCGAACAAAAGCGTGAACTGATGGAATTTTATAATAACCATAAACAACTATTTACAGCTTCTATCCTATTTTTCTTGGGATTGACGTTGGTAGTTTGCCTTTTACCTGCATTAAAAAATCAACGGGTGTATCAGCCGATTTCTACGTCGAAAGCGTTAAATGAACAGGAAGCAAGGGGAAAATCAATTTTCATTCGGGAAGGTTGCGTTGCCTGTCACACCCAGCAAGTACGAAATGTGGATATGGATGAACCTTTTGGAAGCCGACCAAGCATCGCCGCAGACTACGCCCGAAACAAACGATTGAATCTTTTTCAGAATACCGCGACACTTATGGGCACCGAACGTACAGGGCCCGATTTAACCAATATTGGCGCGAGACAACCCAGTTTAGATTGGCATTACACGCATTTGTATAATCCTCGTGCTGTGGTTCCGCAGTCCATTATGCCCGCATACAAATGGTTGTTTATATTGAAAGAAAATTTGGATCCCAACGATGTGGAAGTGAAAGTTCCCGAGGGTTTTAAACCTAATAATAAAAAAATTGCGGCTTCCCAAGATGCTAAAGATTTGGTTGCGTATTTATTGTATTTAAAACAGGCAGAATTGCCCAAATCCATTGTACCACAAGAATTTTTATACAAAAAAGAAGATAAAAAAACACCTGGAACTTCTTCTGCAAATCTACCCGATGGGGAAGCTTTGTTTATGACGCATTGCGCATCCTGTCATCAAGCCAATGGCGAAGGTGTTCCTGGAGCATTTCCACCATTGAAAGGTGATGCTGTGGTGACGGGAAGCAATATCGAACTCTACGTCACCATTATTATGAAAGGCTACAACGGTCTCGCACCCGCTTACGGTGAAATGCCGCCGGTAGGAACGACAGCAAATTTAACAGCGGAAGAAGTGACAGCCATTATGAACCACGAACGCGCCAGTTGGGGCAACAACGCACCAAAAGTGACGCAGGAAGAAGTACAAAAAATTATGGATAAGATTAAGTAAAAAGATTAGAGGCGATACGTCAGTTCGAGTAGCGGAACAAAGCGAAGCGTATCGAGAACTCCACTAAAAACACTTCTCGATACGGTTTTTGCGCTCCAAGTGATGAAAGTAAAATAGTTTATGAAAAATAATATATAGACGTCAGTTCGAGTAGCGGAACGCAGTGGAGCGTATCGAGAACTCTACTAAAACACTTCTCGATACGGTGCAAAACCTACTCGAAGTGGCAAATGTAAATCAGTTAATTATGAAAAATAATATGGAAACGTCAGTTCGAATAGCGGAACGAAGTGAAGCGTATCGAGAACCAAAAAAAAATATTAAATGAAATTATACAAACTCATATCAATTGTAGTTTTTTTCAGTTGGCAGCTATCGTTGGCATGTGATGCCTGTAAATTGCAACAACCCAAAATCACGCAAAACCTCACGCACGGCACAGGTCCACAATCGAATTGGGACTGGTTTATTGCCAGCATCATCGGTTTAATCACTTTATATACGCTGATTTATTCCGCTAAATTTTTAATTAAACCAGGAGAAAAAAGCCGAAAGCACATTAAAAATAACGTTTTAAACTACTAAAATGGAAATCAAAAGACCACATAACGCAACCGTTTTTCTGTATATCGACGAAGAAGCCAATCCCATTGCCGAATTGCAAACGCCTGTGGTTTTTAATTTAGACACCACAAAACTGACCGATGGTGACCATACATTGAAAATCATCAGTCAGTACGCCAATAAAGAAGGTATAAAAATTATTCCATTCACCGTCAGAAACGGTCCAATTATCAATATCGAAGGACTTTCCAACAACGAGGTAGTCGATGGTGTTTTACCATTAATGCTGAATGCATATGATACTGGCAGAAAACAAAGTTTCATCATTAAAGGAAGCGAAAATCCGCGCGTGATACCCGTTTGGCTTTGGGTGGTTATCTTGGTGTTTGCGGCATGGGCGATATTTTATCTGATTTCGAATTATAAACTTTAAACCTTAAACCTAAACTTTAGACCTTAAACCTAAACTTTAGACCTTAAACCAAAATAACATTTACAATCACAATTTTAAAAAAAACATCATGGCAAAATCACAAAACTTAGCAAGTAAAAAAGTAGAAAAAGCAATGCACGAAATGCATGAAGGCACACTAAAAACAGGAACTGGCAAAAAAGTGACCAGCAAAAAGCAAGCAATTGCGATCGGACTTTCCGAAGCGAGAGAAATGGGCGCGAAAGTTCCCAAAAAACCAGCAACAAAAACTAAAAAATAAAGTATGCAACACGCACATACTTCTAAAAATCAGGATTCTACACCAACGGTCGGCCATTCAAAACATGAAAAATCAATGTACAATCGCTTTGTACTCATGGCTATTTTAATGTTTTTTTCGATGTATTTCATCATGTTTTCTATGGTGGATCGATTGGAAAATGTCATCCCGAACCTTAATAATTTCTACATGACCTTGCTGATGGTTTCGGCAATGTTGCTCATCGAAATCTTGATTATGAGGAAAATGTATCAGAACAAAACCTACAATTATCTTATCATCGGTATTTCCGTGGCATTAGGAATCTTTGCTTGGTTTGGGATTCGAAATCAAATGAATATCAACGATAAAGAATTTGTTAGAGGAATGATTCCGCATCATGCCGCTGCAATTTTAATGTCCGAAAAAGCAAACCTAAGCGATCCCGAACTCATCGAACTTCAGAAAAACATTCTAAAAACGCAAGCCCAAGAAATCGAGTTAATGCGAAGAAAGATTGACGAGATGAATAAATAAGCGTTTTAAAGTGAATGTTCTGCAAATTGGTTTGATTTTGGAATATCCCATTCTACTTAAAAAACCGCCATGATTTGCTACCGAATACCCAAAGGAAAAAAATTTTGTTATCAAGATAAAAACCAAAACACCATTACGGATAAAAACTTTGTACAATACATCAAAAGTTTGGTGATTCCGCCTGCATGGACCAATGTAGAAATCAACAGTTCGCCGCGTGCCAAAATTTGTGCGACGGGTTACGACCTAAAAGGGAGAAAGCAATACCTCTACAATGCAAAATTTCGGGCAAAACAAGAAGCATATAAATTTGATCATCTTTTAGAATTTGGAAATCAAGTCCATGCAATGCGCCAGACCACTTCCCTACACCTTCGCAAGAGAAAACTCGATCGTGAAAAAGTGTTGGCAACCATGCTTAAACTCATTGAAACCGCCTATTTCCGTCCTGGAAACGAGCTTTATACCAAGCAAAATAAAAGTTTTGGACTGACGACACTACAAAAGAAACATCTCACTGCGAAAGGTGATCAATTGACATTTGAATATCTCGGGAAATCGGGAAAAATGCAGCAAAAACAGATTGCAAACCGCAGGTTGGCGAAGATTGTTAAACAACTCAGCGAAATGCCGGGTAAAGAAATTTTCAAATTTATTGATGAGAATGACAACATCCGAAATGTAAAACCAAAACACCTCAATCAATACATTCACGAGGTAATGGGGAACGGATTTTCGGCGAAAAATTTTAGAACCTGGGGCGGTTCAGTGATGGCGTCGCAATATTTGGATGAAGTTGGCATTGTGGAAGGTAAAAATCAAAAAATACTAAAGCGGAACATCAAAGAAGCGGTGACTTCCGTAAGTGAAAAACTCGGTAATACGCCTGCTATTGCTCGGAAATCATACATCGACCCACGGGTTTTCAAAAATTACGAAAAAGGAAAAATTCTCTCCGATTTTAAAAAAGACGCCAAAAAACTCTCTAAAAAACATCATGAATTATCCGATGCAGAGCGTGCATTTTTGTGCATGATGCGGAAATAAGTAACTTTCAACTCTGGCGACGATAATTTCTCCATGAGTTTTGCAATAAGAAAATATCAACATCTTGAACTTGTTATTTTTTAAAAAAAATTCTAAATCTCAAGTTCAAGATGTTAAATTAAATCAAAAAGAACATTGTCAACATAAAATGACTATTAGTCATACTGCCAGTAATCACTGTTTGGATTAATCTCGCTCGCAACTTGGTAGTAGGAATCGCTGTCACTTTCAAGACTTCCATCACTAATCCAAACCGCTTTTTGGTCAAAAGCTGTAATCGCCGTTTCCAACATGCTCGCAAAAGAATCATAAATTGTAATAGGCTGTGCGTCGCCATATAATTTTGGAGAACATAAAGAAATCATATTGTAATCGGGCGCGTCTGGATCTAAATTAATAAGTAAAAAACTTTCATTTCCATCATTAAAAAGCGGAAAATAATTGCTCTCAAAAACGCTTTTTTTAATTGCTAATTCCTCATAATCGTGCACCGCCTCGGCCAATGTAAAAGGAATTCCGTTTGGAAAAAGCAGCAGCTGATCGGTTGATTTTATATTTTCATGCGAAATACCATTTTTCCACTCGAAATAGCTGTAAACATCATCTGTAAAGTCCAATTTATATGCTGAAGTGGCATTATCAATTTGCTCTTTCGACAAACCTGCATTTAGCCTTGATAAAGCTTCAGGAAAATATTGGGACAATCGTTGTTCGAAAATGGGAAGAAGTTCTGTAATAGCTTTCATATTTTATTTTTTTGTCTTTTAAAAATAGTGATAAATTAAGAAAAACCTGCTTTAAATTCCGTTTATTTCCAGAAAAACAATCTGTATATTTGTTTAAAGGATTATTCATAGATGTTACGGGACAAGTTTGGCCGGGAAATAAATTATTTGCGATTGGCGGTGGTTGATCGCTGCAATCTGCGTTGTCATTACTGTATGCCCGAAAAAGGTCTTGAGTGGTTGAAACAAAAAGATTTAATGACCGATGACGAAATGTTCAGAATTTGTGAAGTGTTTACGGATTTGGGCATCACGAAAATTCGCATCACCGGTGGCGAACCTTTTGTACGGAAGAACTGCATCCAATTTATCCAACGAATTTCTGAAATCGATAGCTTAAATGAAATTACCCTTACTACCAACGGACTTCTTACCGAACCCTTTATTCCGCAATTAAAAGCGAGTGGTATAAAAACGGTGAATTTGAGTTTAGACACGCTAAATCCCGAAAAGTTTTACAAAATCACAAGGCGCAACAGTTTTGATAAGGTGATGAACACTTTACATGCGCTGCTGAAAAGCGATATAAAAGTAAAAATTAATGCGGTGGTCATGGAAAATGAAAACATTGATGACATTATCCCTTTGGTTTTACTCTCCGAAAATCTTCCTGTAGATGTACGTTTTATTGAAGAAATGCCTTTTAACGGAACCAACGAAGCAGTCTCGTTGATTTGGAATGATCAGAAAATTCTGGAGCATATTCAATCGCATTTCCCAACTTTGCAAAAAATTCAAGATCCTAAAAGTTCCACTTCCTATAACTATAAAATTCCCGGTTTTATGGGCGACATTGGGATCATTGCAGCTTATACACGATCATTTTGTGGCGACTGCAACCGAATTAGGATTACCCCGAATGGCGAACTTCTCACCTGTTTGTACCAAGGGAAAGGCGTTAATTTGAAAGACGAATTACGTGCGGGGAAATCCAACCACGAGCTTAAAGATATCATCATCAAAACAATACAAAATAAGCCAAAAGACGGATGGGAAGCCGAATTGGAAAATACAAATACCACTTCTGTTCATCAGTCGATGGCATCAATTGGAGGTTAATATGGAAATGATTACTGTTCAGCAAGCCGACGAAATAATTGATTCTCAAGTTCAAGACTTTGGGACTGAAGAAATAGATTTCCAGAATGCGTTGGGACGAGTGTTAGCAGAGAATATTCGGGCTGACCGAGATTTACCGCCTTTCGATAGACCAACTGTGGACGGAATTGCAATCAATTTTCAGCATTTGAAAAAGGGATTCGTTCATTTAAAATTAAAGCCATTCAATCGGCTGGCGAAACATCTTTAGCTATTTTTTCGGAAAACGAATGTATTGAAGTCATGACTGGTGCCGCATTGGATACGACATTAGATACCGTTATTCGATATGAAGATATTTCCATCGAAAACAGTATTGCTACGATACAAATTGATGTTAAAAAAGGACAAAATATACATCTAAAAGGAAGAGATAAAAAAGCAGGTGAAACTTTAGTGGAACCCAACCAACTTATAAGTCCTGCAATCTTGGGCATTGCCGGATCGGTAGGAAAAACAAAATTACTCGTAAAGAGGCTTCCAAAAATTGTAATTATTTCCACAGGAGATGAGCTGGTACCTGCAAGCGAAACCCCAACAGAATTTCAACTTCGACAATCCAACGGAATTACCATACAATCAGTTTTAAAAAAGTTTAAAATCGATGCTGATGTATTGCATCTCAATGACGATTACGAACTGATTAAAAGCCAATTAACGCGCTGCATTGATCAGTACGACGTCCTTTTGATGAGTGGCGGAGTATCTATGGGCAAGTTTGATTTTTTACCGCAAGTTTGTGAAGAATTAAACATTGAAAAACTCTTTCATAAAATCAAACAAAGACCTGGAAAACCTTTCTGGTTCGGCAAAAGCGAGAATCAGAAATTGGTTTTTGCATTCCCGGGAAATCCTGTTTCGGTGTTCATGTGTTTGCACAGGTATTTTATTCCGTGGTTGGAAAAATCATTGCAAATTCCTCAAAACACCCATCACTATGCCGTTTTAAGAGAAGATATCATTTTTGAGCCTGCATTGCAGTTCTTTCAACAAGTAAAACTTGAAATAAGCACAGAAGGTGTTTTAGTAGCAACACCTGTAAACACAAACGGTTCGGGAGATTTTTCGCATCTTGCCGAAACAAACGCATTTATAGAACTGCCACTCGACCAAAATACATTCCGAAAAGGAGAAATTTTTAAAGTTTGGCGTTATAATTAGTACAACCATGACAGATTTTTCACACCTCAATAAAGATCTTGAACCCAGTATTGTAAACATTACGGGCAAAAAAATAACACACCGAAAAGCCGTTGCAAAGGCGGTTGTTGAAATTCCTGAAAACATTTTACAAAGATTAAAAGAAGGCGATTTTAAAACAGCCAAAGGTTCCGTCTTTCAAACCGCGATAATTGCAGGAATTATGGGCGCTAAAAAAACGGGTGAACTGATTCCGCTTTGCCATACTATTGGTATGGAAAATTGTGAAATCACGATCGAAATCAACAAAGAAAACCAGATTGAAATCTATTGTACCGCAGAGGTGGAAGCTAAAACCGGTATCGAAATGGAGGCTCTTTCTGGTGCATCTGTAGCAGCATTAACAATCTACGATATGTGTAAGGCGCTGAGCCACGACATTTGCATCAAAGAAATACAATTAATTGAAAAAACGGGCGGTAAAAATGATTTCAAACGAGCATAAGGATTTTCCACCGCTTAACGGATTGGTATTGGCAGGCGGAAAAAGCGTACGCATGGGTCAAGCGAAAGATGCCTTACATTGGCACGGAAAAGAACAAAAATATCATGCGGCCGATTTGTTAAAGCCATTTTGCGACGAAGTTTTTATTTCCTGCAGAGAAGACCAGCTGGAAAATTTTGACCTAAATTACAATGCTCTCACTGACACCTTTCTCAACATGGGACCTTTTGGCGGGATACTTTCTGCATTGCGCTCGCAGCGGGAAAAAGCGTGGTTGGTTATCGCCTGTGATCTGCCTTTGTTGGATGAAAATTCGTTGCAGTTACTCACCGAAAATCGAGATCCCCAAAAGGTTGCCACCACATTTAAAAGTCCATTCGATGGTTTACCAGAACCGCTAATCACCATTTGGGAACCCAAAAGTTATCCGCTTTTATTGAAATTCTTGGGTGTTGGAACTACATGTCCGAGAAAGGTTTTAATAAATAATGATGTATTGATTTTAAAACCGCAAAACCCTGATGCGCTGATGAACGTGAACACGCCAGAAGATGCCAAAAAAGCACAAGAATTACTGAATAACAAGGGAAAAGATGAGTAGTCAGCAGAACCGATATCAGTGTCAGATAGCCTTACCAGGTTTTGGAGCTTCCGCGCAGGAATTATTGAAGAATGCCAAAGTCTTGATTGTGGGAATGGGCGGTTTGGGATGTCCTTCTTCCCAATATTTGGCCGCTTCGGGAGTTGGTACTATAGGAATTGCCGATGATGATGTTGTTTCCTTATCCAACCTTCACCGTCAAATTTTATATACTCCTGAAGATATTGGTAAGCCTAAGGTGGAAATTGCTGCAAAACGCCTACAGCAACAGAATCCTGAGGTGAAAATCATTCCAATTAAAAAAAGAGTTACCTCTGAAAATGTGATGGATCTGATTTCGGAGTTTGATTTAATTATTGAAGGAAC
>JAYRQH010000363.1:0-2009 GCA_041910715.1 Bergeyella sp. | reverse complement strand
TCCGTCCATTGCAATTAATTCTACAACGGCAGCGTGTAATTGATTTTCATCACGACTTGGAGCGGTACAACCTTCCAAATACGAAACGTAACTTCCTTCATCAGCCACCAACAATGTTCTTTCAAACTGACCTGTTCCTCCTTGATTGATACGGAAATACGTTGACAATTCCATTGGGCAACGAACGCCTTTTGGAATATAACAGAAACTTCCATCAGAGAAAACAGCCGAATTCAAAGCTGCGTAAAAATTATCTTTCATTGGAACAACTGTACCAATATACTTTCTAACTAATTCAGGATGTTCTTTAATGGCTTCGGAAATACTCATGAAAATAATTCCTTTTTCAGCCAATGTTTTTTTGAATGTCGTTGCTACTGAAACCGAATCTACTACGATATCAATCGCTACATTATTCATTTTCTTTTGCTCGTCGATAGAAATTCCCAACTTTTTGTACATCGCCAAAAGTTCTGGGTCAACGTCTTCTAATTTTTTATTCGGATCCGCTTTTTTAGGTGCCGAATAATACGAAATTGCCTGAAAATCTGGTTTTTCGTAATTTACGTTAGCCCATTCTGGCTCTTCCATTTCTTGCCAAGCGCGAAAAGCTTCCAAACGCCATTCGGTCATCCATTCTGGCTCTTCCTTTTTTTTGGAAATGGCACGAACAATATCTTCATTTAACCCAATAGGAAACGTTTCCGAGTCCAATTCGGTATAAAATCCGTATTCGTATTCTTTATTTTCTAATTCGACTTTTAAGTCGTCTTCTGTATACTTACTCATATTTTTTGATTTATAGAGAGAAACTCTCTCCACATCCACAAGTTCTTTGTGCATTTGGATTGTTAAAAACAAATCCTTTTCCGTTTAAACCACCCGAAAACTCTAATATCGTTCCTGCCAAGTAAAGAAAACTCTTTTTCTCTACGGCAATTTTTACATTATTATCTTCAAATATTTTATCGTTTTCTCCTATTTCTTTGTCAAATTTTAAATCATAAGACAAACCCGAGCAACCACCACTTTTTACGCCTACTCGCACGTAATCTTTGGCTGCATCAAAACCATCTTCTTGCATCATAGCGATGATTTTTTTACTTGCTGTATCAGATACTTTAATCATATTCTTATTTTGATTTTGTCTAAATTAACTGCAAAGATAAGCCATAAATTGCTTTTTACAAGAATTGCTAACATTTTTATAACTTATAGATTCATAGTTTCTGTTTATAGTATTTTTTGTAATTTGGCTGAAAAATGTATTAACCATGAAATTATACCCAATTGAAGCCGGAAATTTCAAATTAGATGGAGGCGCAATGTTTGGCGTTGTTCCTAAAACCATCTGGAATAAAACCAATCCAGCTGACGAAAATAACCTTATTGACATCGCTGCAAGATGCTTGTTAATTGAAGACGGAAACCGATTGACTTTGATTGATACCGGAATGGGAAACAAACAATCGGAAAAATTCTTTGGTTATTATTCACTTTGGGGCGACCATTCGTTAGATAAATCTTTGAAAAATGCTGGTTTTCATCGCGATGATATTACCGATGTTTTCATGACGCATTTGCATTTTGACCATTGTGGTGGAAGCGTAAATTGGAACAAAGATAAAACCGGTTACGAAGTCGCATTTAAAAATGCCAAATTTTGGACAAATGAAAACCATTGGAAATGGGCAACACAACCAAATGCGCGTGAAAAAGCTTCTTTTTTACATGAAAATATCATTCCAATGCAAGAAAGTGGTCAGTTGAATTTTATTGACCGACCAAATTCTGGTTTTGGATTTTCATCAGAAATAGGTTTCGATATTTTCTACGCCGATGGTCATACTGAAAAACAAATGTTGCCTCACATCAATTACAACGGAAAAACGATTGTTTTTTGTGCCGACTTACTAGCAACTGCAGGACATATTCCAATTCCTTATGTGATGGGTTATGACACTAGACCTTTATTGACATTAGACGAAAAAGCAAAATTCATGAATGCT
>JAYRQH010000362.1:0-13762 GCA_041910715.1 Bergeyella sp. | reverse complement strand
CGACAGTTTTTCAGGACGCGCTGCGGTCATTTGTAATCAGGAAGAATCGGCTGAAGATGCTATTGAAACCGTAAAAACTGTTGCAGAAACCTTGGGAATGCACACCATTTTTATGAATGCCGAAGATCACGATATCCATACGGCATATATCTCGCACATCTCGCACATTACTTCTTTTGCTTTAGCCAATACCGTCCTGGAAAAGGAAAAAGAAGAGGATACTATTTTTCAACTTGCAAGCTCGGGATTCTCGAGTACGGTACGTTTGGCAAAATCACATCCTGAGATGTGGGTTCCCATATTCAAACAAAATAAAGAGAACGTTTTGGATGTTCTAAACGAACATATTTCGCAACTCCGCAAATTCAAATCTGCTTTAGAAAAAGAAAACTTTGAGTATGTGGAAGATTTAATCCGAAACGCAAACAAAATCCGAGGAATACTAAAGTAAACCTCGGATGCTATTTTGTTAAAATTAGTCTCTATCGATTAACACTCAGGTACATTCACGGCAATCGCAAGTCCGCCCTCAGATGTTTCTTTAAAACGCTCGTTCATACTTAGCGCCGTTTCCCACATCGATTGAATAACCTGATCTAAACTGACGCGTGCTTTTGAAGGATCGCCGTCGATGGCTATATTTGCAGCCGTTATTGCTTTAATTGCACCCATGGAATTTCGTTCAATACATGGAATTTGTACTAATCCCGCAATAGGATCACACGTAAGGCCCAAATGATGCTCCATGGCTATTTCAGCTGCCATTAATACCTGAGCCGGCGTACCGCCCATAATTTCTGTTAGACCTGCTGCCGCCATGGCAGAGGAAACTCCCACTTCGGCTTGGCAACCACCCATAGCTGCGGAAATGGTGGCATTCTTTTTAAATAAAGTCCCAATCTCCCCTGCTACAATAAGAAAACGGATAATATCATCTTCTGACGTAAATTCGGTAAAACATTGTGCGTACATAAGCACTGCAGGTATTACACCACTTGCACCATTGGTAGGTGCCGTAATGATACGTCCAAAGCTTGCATTTTCTTCATTAACCGCTAGGGCAAAACAGGAAACCCATTTATTTATTGTGGTGAATGTTCCTTCGGACTGTTTTACCAGCTGAAACCATTCGTCGAGATTATGGTATTTCTTATCACCAAGCAAACGTCTGTTTAGTTCTGGAGCTCGACGAGTCACATTCAGTCCACCAGGCAAGATACCTTCTTTGTTAACACCTTTATAAATACATTCTTTTATTTGCTGCCAAATATGCAGGGCATGTCGTTTGGTTTCCCCTTTTGGTCTCCAACTCTCTTCATTTAAAAAAATAAGATCGGAAACACGATTTAACCCTAGTTTTTCACAATACTTGGTAATATCAGCACCTTGATGGCAAGGATACGTAGTTCGTGTGCAGAATTTCTCAATCGACTTTTTCTCTTTGGACTGGATAAAACCACCACCTACGGAATAAAAATCCTGCTCGAAAAAACTGCCATCTTCAAAAACAGCTTTAAAAATCATTCCGTTAGGATGATAATCAAGTGTTACTTCTTTATTCAGCTTCAAATGATGACCGTAGATGAACGGAAGAATTTTTTCGCCTGCAAAATTTAGTTGTTCTGATTTTTTTATTGCTTCCACTTTAGCATCAATCGTTGTTGTATCTATCGTTTCAAAGTCTTCGCCACTGAGACCGAGCATTCCCGCGATATCAGTTCCATGCCCAATACCTGTTTTTGCTAGCGAGCCAAAGAACTCCACAAAAACCTCTTTCACATTTTGAAGAGATCCAAAATCTCTTTTTAGGATTCTGATAAATGCAGATGCAGCATTCCAAGGCCCCATTGTATGTGAACTAGAAGGGCCAATACCAACTTTTATAATTTCGAAAACGGATATTGATTGCATAAGGGAAAGATAGCTAATTTTTACGAAATGAGAAGGGTTTATTTCTCGCTTAAAATCTTTTGAAGTATACCCGAAACCTCTCTGTACTTCGTTGCTGGAAAGAGGTGCGTTCCTCCTTTGATGATATAATCTGGATTGGAAAATTTCGGAGGAAAAACGATATCATTCTCACCTAAAATCTGAATAACACCCGGTGTTTCATCAAATTTCCAATCGGAAATTTTTTCAATGGACCATTTTAAATAGTACGGATCTTTAACTTTGAAATACTCCAGAATTTTAGGATTTTTAGGATCTAAAATTTTCCGCACAAAACTGTACATGACCGTCGACTTTTCATTAAAGAGTTGCGTCGGTAAAAACTTCGGTATCTTGGTAATTTCACCTGCTTTTATCAGTCTTGACTTTTCTTTATCCGACCGAATACTTCCCAAGATTATGGTTTTTTCTGCAGGCTTAATTTTGTTAATTTCCTGAACGATAATACCACCAAACGAATAGCCTAATAAGAAAAAGGGTTGTGAGTCGTCAATGCGATCTGCCATTCTGGTTATATAATCCGAAAAAGCTTCGTCTTTGTTTGGGATCATCCAATCCAAAAACTGAACTTCGATTTCCTTCCCGAAATCTAATCGTTCCAAAACCGAAAAATCGGCGCCTAAACCACTAACAATATAGAGTTTCATAGTTCAAAAATAAAAAAAAGAGCAGTGAAAACCGCTCTTTTTGTTTCGATGATAACAAAAATTATTTTGCTGTTAACTTTACCACCATATCCACATCATCTTTAATCATAACATCTTTCATCGATGAGTTATAGCTGATATCAAATTTTTGTCTGTCAAAGTTAAATTTTGAAGATTCTAAAGTTACCACACCATTTGAAACGCTAATTTTGGCAGGAAAGGAAACCGGATTTGATTTCCCTTTCGCTGTAAGAACACCGTTCACAACGTAGTTGTACGTTTTATCTGTGCTTTTCTTAACCGATGTAATTTTGTAAGTAGCTGTTGGAAATTTATTGGTTTCAAAGAAATCACCATTTTTCAAATGTCCATTCAATTTCTGCTGCGCTTCTCCAGAAACATCTGTTGCGTTAATGGAATTCATATCTAAGATGAAAGAACCTCCAACAACCTGATTGTTTTTAAGCGTTACTGTACCTGACTTTACATTTACTTTTCCGTAATGTGAAGACGATTCTGTTTTTGCTATTTTGTATCCCCACCAATGAACATCAGAAGAAACTACTTTTTTTACCTGTCCAAACGCAAGTCCTCCAACGAGAACCAAGCCTAATGCTACTTTTTTCATTGTTCTGTTTAAAATTATTGATGCAAAAATAAGCCTAGATTCTGAATTAATCATTGACCTACATCAATAAAAATCAAATTTTCTAATCTTCGAAAAAGGCACCGTAATAGGCCGCTCCTTCTATGATTGAATTTTTGTTTCGTAAAATATACAATGGAATATCCTGTAGTAAATGCTGCATTCGATCCGAAATAAGAAAATCTTTGTAGAACTTTTGCTTGTTGAACAAATCAAACAAGACATCGGTAATATCTCCCGTAATAATTAATGCGCCTGTTCCCTTCAGTTTTAAAACCAAATTGTTGGCCTCGCGCGCTAAAAATTCCGAATACATTTCCAAAGTAAGGTTTGCTAAGCGCGACTTGCCTTGGGTAGCATGTTGAGCTAAAACATGCAAGAACTCACCATTTTGAAGATCCGCTTTTAGCTCAGGTGACTCTTCATGTCGCCCAACATCACGTAAAAATCGGAATATATTATAGATACCATCTTTGGAAAGCACATTTTCCCATGTCACGATACCGTAAATTTTATTTAAAAATTGATAAAACTGAATTTCAAAATCGTTGCGAGGTGAAAATTCAGAATGTCCTCCTTCGGTTGCAAATGGGCGCAAACTTTCGCCGTCCCAGAATAAACCTGCTTCGCCTAGACCATTTCCTGGAGCTAGAATTGCGACATTTCCTCGAACTTTATTTTCAGAGGTATGAAGAATCTCCAATAAACTTTGATCAAAATCTGCCAAACTGTAAGCTGTCGCCTCCAAGTCATTGATAAGCGCTACTTTTTTTACACCTAAGGCTGCTCCAATCTCATTAGCATCAACAATCCAAGGCAAGTTTGCTGTCTCACATCTTCCGTTGATTACAGGACCAGGAACTCCAATCGCAATACGGTCAAAATTTCCAGCGTTTTGCATAAAATCTTTAGCCATTTCTATAAAAGAAGGATAATCTTTTGTCTGGTAGGTCTTGTCAATAACACTTCCTAGAGTTCCATCAACACAAGAATAATGGGCAAGTTTGCTTTCATTAAATCGTAAATCGGCTGCTAAAATATTTTGATTATTCGTTGTTTCGCATTGTTTTCCAGGCGAATACAATGGGAATGAAAATTTTGTACTGTTATCCATTTTCAAAAAGTTTACTTTCAAATATACAGATTTTAGATTGTAAATCAGATAAAAAATAAAATAAGCCCTTCTAACAAAATAGAAAGGCTTATTACTATCTTAATCTTTTAATGTAATGCTTATTTTCCTAAAGGGATGTTATAGGAAACACCCACACCTAAAGAACCAGCATTGTATTTCTGATCCCCAATCTTACCATCGTCACCGGTAAAGGTTTTTTGGTATTGTAGGGCAAAATTCCAGTCTCTGTTGTGGTACCCGATCTCTGGCTTAATATATAAACCACCGTTTGGTCTGTCAACATTTGAGTTTGACGCTACTTTATCATCACCTGTGATGAAACCGTAACCGATATCCGTTCCAAAATAAAAACCTGTTTGTTTAGGATAGATTCTCACTAATGCTGCAACTGGCACTACACCAAAATCATTGTTATCATTATTGTTATTTTCTTTTCCAAAATAATGTGTGTAACCTGTAGCTACCCCTAAACCAAATCCTGGAGTTACTAAATTTTGGTAAGCTACATCTAAACCTGCTGATGCCGATGCATTTTCTGCTGGTACTGCAAGACCGACGTTAGCACCTACTTTAATCATATTATTCATCATTGCACTTTGCGCACTCACCACTCCAGCTGTCAACAATCCACCTGCTACTAATACTTGTTTGAACATATTCATAATCTTAAATTTTTTAATTTTAACGAAGAGAGTATTGTCAAAATCGTGCCAAAAAAAAAGTTCACGGTTGTACACAGACATCAGACACACTATAAGCTACTAATAATCAAATATATAAAAATTAAACAAATGTTTGTTTTATAAATTCCACCCGAAATTCTATAAATGCCACTTTTTGTCACAAAAAAAAGACCTCGTGTGAGATCTTTTGCTTTCTAATGAGAAATTTTTTTGGTTTGTTTCCGAACTTGTCGTTCTTCTATTTTTTTTACGATAAAGCCAATAATAAATGGCGCTGCCCATGTAAGTACGGTTCTTAAAAGTCTTGGATTCATAATAAATGTATATATGTATGACACATGACAAGTATTACGCCAAAATAAAAGAACATTAAAATGTTGAAATAATTTTTCTACATCGTTAAAATCAAGAGCACAACACAAAAAAGCATCCGATATCAGAAACCTAGGTTTGATCTTATCTCCTGACTATATTTTAAATCAGTAAAATGATAGAACACTATTTACTTACTGCAAAGAGCCGCACCTTCAAAAGAAATTCCCTCCCAACCGTACTTCATGAAATTTCGAATGTTTTGGTGATCTTCGGCGTCAGGATTTTCTAACACATCTTTTCTGTAGTAATCGCCGAATAGAGCAAGCGTTTCATCCGTTGAGAGATTATTAAGTTTGGCGAAACTAAAAATCTTGCAAGAGCCGTTATTCTGATTGGCTTGGTTCACTAATTTACCATTGGTAAAACGTGTGGGTGTAAAGTTGAAATGTTGATCAATATAGGTAATAACGTCGTTGAATTGTAGGTTTTCGGGCGCATTTTTAAGTTGGTCTAAAATCATTATAATGTAATTATTTCATAAAAGTAGTATACAACGATTATTTCCACAACCACAATGCGCAATTAGTTTTCGAATATAAAAAAACTTGCTTCAAGCGAAGCAAGTTCTGTATGTTGTAATGAAGCAAAATTTTACTTCACTATTTTGATATTAACTGCGGAAAATCCTTTGGGAGACTTTTCTTTTTCGTACGTTACTTTGTGACCTTTCTTCAATTCTTCTTCCGAATTGTTGATGTGGAAAAAGATATTTTCTTTTGATCCGTTTTCGGTGATGAATCCATAGCCTTTTTCACTCAGGAATGTGATAATTCCTGTGATTTCTGTAGTATCCACTTCAATAGGTGCAGCACCTAACTGGATATCATCTAGGTCGATTTCAACTTTTTCACGTTGGTCTGGTGGCGTGCTGGTCAATTGACCAAACTCGTCCACATACATAAACATTTCATCAAGACTTTTTCCTTTGTTATTGTCTGATTTACGTTCTTCACGGCGTGCCGCTTTTTCTTTTTGTTTCTGTTGTTTCTTTTTAAAATTTTCTTTTTTTGAGAAAGAATCTGCCATAAATAGTTTTGAATTTTATTTTATTGTTAATGCTTTGCACATGATGTTAAGTTCAATTTTCGGAACCGAATCCTACTGTAATTGACCTCTTCATTATTGAGAACCACTTGGGTTGCTCTTCGATGTAATCTGTATTTAAGTTGCTGGTAAAAGCAGCGAAAAACTGAAAGTAATGAATATAATAAACTTTTATAAGCCTACGAAAAACATAGCTTTCTTTACTAATGCGGTACAAAGATACGATAAAAGAAATTAATACCGCTATTTTATTAATTCTGTGCGAATTATCTTTCCTGAGAGCTTTTGAAAAGAAATAACCTAATCATAAAAATTCGTGCGAGATTGGTTTGCAGAGTGAGCCTATAAAATTTAATATGTCATTTTTCTCAGTTCATAATAACAAACAATATGCTTACCTTATTCCATAAAATACTATTGAGAATAATCTTAGAAAAAAAGCCATATTAAATTAAAGATCCACTAAAATCACAGTTACAAAATGATAAATGTGATCATGATAAGCCATCATATCTTTTCAGCATTAATTTATGATGTCTTTTCTTTTATAAAAATCTCATAAATATCACACAAACGCTGAAAATCCGGTAATCGCCCTTCCCACAATCAAGGAATTGATTTCCTTAGTTCCCTCATAAGAGTAGATAGCTTCGGCATCAGCAACGAAACGTGCAACATTATACTCGAGTAAAATCCCATTTCCTCCCATCACCTCTCTTGCACGACTTACAATATCGCGCATTCTTAGCGTACAAAAAACTTTCGCAATAGAAGCATGTTCGTCTTTTAGAATACCTTCATCCTGCATTTCCGAAAGCCGAAAAACCATAGTTTGCATCGCCGTAAGGTTAGAGAGCATCTCCACTAAATGTCCCTGTATTAACTGGAAAGAAGCTATTGGCTTACCAAACTGTTCTCTCTTTCGTGTATAATCTAGAGCATTCTCATATGCACCGCGCGAACAGCCGACTGCCATCCAGGCAACACCAGCTCGCGTCATTTGCAAAATTTTAGCAGTATCTTTAAAGGAGTTTGCCTTTTGAAGTCTATTTTCTTCCGATACAATACAGTCTTTTAGCGTTATCAGTCCATTCTGAACGATCCGAAGGGCCATTTTGCCCTTGATCTTCTCCACGGAAAATCCAGGATTATCTTTTTCGACAATGAATCCTTTGACTTGATTATCATCTACATCTCGAGCCCAAATAATCACCAAATCGGCAAAAGTAGCATTACCAATCCATTTCTTCTGTCCATTTAATATCCAGCCCTCCGCTGTTTTTTTGCAGGTTGTAGTCAATCCACCCGCTGCACCCGACCCAACTTCAGGTTCTGTAAGACCAAATGCGCCAATCTTTTCGAATTTTTGCATTTGAGGAAGCCATTTTTCTTTTTGTTCGTCCGAGCCACAAACATAAATGGAACCCATTGAAAGACCTGATTGTACGCCAAAAAATGTTGCAATGGAGGCATCAATACGAGCCATTTCCATCGCTAGTACGCCTTCCATAACAAAAGGAAGATTCGGACATCCGTAGCCATCGTAGGTAACTCCACAAATATTTAATTCTCTGAATTTTGGTATCAATTCAAAAGGAAACTCATCGTGTAGCCAATATTTATTCACAATGGGCGCCACTTCTTTTTCCATAAACGCGCGAACCTTAAGCTGTATTTCTCTATGCTCTAAACTCAAAGTATGATTAACGTCGTAAAAATCACCATCAATGGGCGGAAGTTCTCTTTTAGGTTGAGAAGAAGATTCCACCATTTTCATCAAACCCTTCAATTGACTCTCATCTAATTTTGAGAAAGCATGCATCACTTTAGGTAAATCAACTTTTTGAGAAAGTGCTGAAAGTTGATCAAAATCAATTTCTTTCAATAAGTGAATTGCATCTTTAATTTTTGAAAATATTCCGGACATAGGCTCGTGATTTTCCACTAATATAGCAAAAATCACTCCTTGAACAGATTTTCCAAGTTCAAAAATTTATACTACACTTTTAAAATTCCACGAAAACCGCGTGCGGCATAATAGGATTCGGCGCCGTTATGATAAATAAAAACGTGGTTATACCTGCAATCACCAAAGATGGCACCTCCTAATTTTCTAATCTCTTCGGGAGTTTTTAACCAACTTGATGTTTTTTTATCAAACTCACCCAAAGTTTGTAAATGTCGGTATTCTTCTTCATTTAAAATTTCGATTCCCATTTTTTTGGCCACATCCATAGCATTATCTTTGGGTTTATTTTCCTTTCTAGATTCCCAAGCGGCTTTGTCATAGCACAAGCTTCGGCGTTTTGGAGTCTCCGCTGAGCAATCGCAAAAAATAAGTTGATTCGTTTTTTTATCGACCCCAATAACATCAGGTTCTCCATCCGTGATTTCCATTTGGTGGAGCGACCAGAGTTTATTCGAGGATTTCTCTAATTTGGCTTGAACATCATTCCAAGAAATATCATGATGCCGTTCTTTATTCTTTTCAAAGCGATTTTTGAGAAGCGCAAGTAAATCTTCTGATTCTTTCTTTGATAATTGGTTTTTCATATGTACAGAGAAATTTTAATGAAATTAAAAATTATTGAAAACAGTACTGCTAATTTCTAATTAAATCACTAAAAGTTCAAACAAAAAAGCCTAAATAGGAAACTTTAGGGTTTTATTAATGAGCAAATTATTCTAAAAAATCGAGTAGGCCATTATAAAGTTCTCGGGTGCAATTTCTTGAGAAACTCCGAAATTACTTACCCTAACGTTTGTGGAAGTGGGAGAATAGTAGTCAAATTTATATTTGAGATAATATGTTTTGGGTGTATCATTTTTTTGATCGATAAATAGCTCGCCAGTAAGCAGTCCGCTTGGATTTGGGCCGACAAGCGCCACGGAAGCAAATACAGCATCAGTCAGGATATCAGATGTTTGTTTATCATCAGCAATGTTATCGACATCTGTATCAAAAAAACTGGCGCGTACCCAAGCGCTTCGTCCATCAAGCATTGGATAGTATGTAGTTTCGGTAGTTGATTTATTATCGATATAGACTCCCAATGCAAGTACTACAAGCCATTTACCCTTTGGTAATGTTAGCGTTGTACCCGTAGATCTAAAATTGCTTTTACGAACGGTAATGGTGTATGCAGCAAATGTCTCAACTTTGGAATATCGAACGGTATTAAATCTTGCCATAACGGAGGGTTTTGCTAAATCAACGGTTCTCCAAGTTGCGTTTCCATTGGCGTCCGAAACAAGGGTTTTGCCTGGAGCTGGAAGAAAGTTAGGGTCTGTAGGTTCAAATTGTATTCCACCCACTACATGAAGTTTTTCTTTTGGGTTCATCGTATTAATGCCAACATTTCCACGTTGTGCAAAAGAAAAAACAGACGCTAATACTAATAAGACGGTACTACTACTTTTCATTTGATATACTTAAAAAACAGGCAATGCAAAAATTTGATTTTCGAGTTCTGCTGAAGATCCCAAATTTGTAAAATTTGGATTTGAAACATTGTTATTAATTTTACTGATGTTGGCAATGAAATAATATCTCTTGTCAGATAATGTGGTATTATTAATGTAAATACTACCTTTCATCATATTGTATTCTGAAGGCGCATGGTAGGATCCGTAAAAATACCCACTACCAAATGTAGAACCCGTGATGATATCATTGGACGGTGTTGTACTGGTGTTTGTATCCGCAACAGATAATTTACAATTTAAAACCATGGTTGAGTTTTTACTGAGATCAACTGATGGACGTAAAACTAAAGCTCCAGTAATTTGCCATTTTCCTGGTGGCAATAGAATATTTAAGGTAGTCGTTTGAAAATTAGGATCTATTTGGCTAACTGTGCTTCCTATAGCAGGTAAACTTACCATTTGCACACTTCGAAAGACACCAGTGGGAACCTTTTTGAAGTTTCCCAAAGCATCCCCATTTTGGATGGTGTAATTCCCATTTGAGGTATTAACATTATCTTCCTGACGTAATATGTAGGTATTTGTAGACTTTAAATGCAAAGTAGCAGTAGGCGTGGTAGTTCCTATTCCTACATTACCACTTTGAGCATAGGTCATGCTCGCAATCACAAGGGATATCAATAAAACATTTTTTTTCATCTGAGTTAGTTTGTTGTCGATATTGAGTAAGCGTAGATCCTATTTTCCCCCAAAAAAGCCGAAATTCGGTATAATGGCAAGGCTTTAGGATCACTGGTAACCGCTCTTCTCTCGGACCGACCCCATAAATAATAGGTTTTATTTGCTGCTGTCTTGTTTTCTATGAGAGCATACCCCTCTGCCATACCATACATGCTTGGAGTAATTAGTGAACCCGTTATTTTTTGTGCACCTCCAGGAATGTAATCTAATGTCGGAGTTGCACAAGAGTTAGAATCTGTGAAATACGTAGTTATTTTGATAACAACATCATTATAACTCATGGAAGATGCTTTATCAGTAGCAATTATTAGATAATTGGTCGGTATGAGCAATGACACTTTTACCAACCACTTTCCAGGTGATACCGTAACGGAACCATTAAGAAAAGTATTTGTCGGTATATCTCCACTATAGCCGTTTGCATCACCTAGAGTACCTATGATACTGCTAGGGATATAGGGAGACCACTTCATTGAACCTTGATCTAAAACCTGCAGAATATTACCCTCGCCTTGAGTCGGATGCTCTAAGCGAAGACTACCTTTAACATGAAGATTATTTTGAGGAAGATTTGTGCCTACACCAACGTTACCACCAGCCACCTGCGAAAAAATAAAAGAGGTAGCTAGCAGAAAGGATAACACATAAAAAGATTTCATCATTTGTGTTTTTAATGAAGATGGAAATAATTTTTTTTCAATTGGTGAAAATCACATAGAAGTTCTGATTTTCATCAACGTCAAAAATACATCATCAATCTTCCATTTACAAAGTAAATAGCTTGTCAAATCTTAAAAAAACACAGAACAAATTAGAATTTATTTGCCTGAATATCATGCATTTACGATTGATTAGCCGTTTTTGCATTCGCAATAAATACAGATGGTGAAATACCAGTAACTTTCTTGAAAATTTTCGTAAATGCGGTGTGCGACGGATAGCCAGAAAGTTCAGCAAGATGGCTTATTTTATAATTTTGATAGATGGAATCTTCATAAATCTTTCGACAAATATATTCAATACGGAGCTCATTAATGTACTGATTAAAACTCTTATTTCGAAACGTATTGATGAGTTCGGACACGTAAGCTTGATTGGTTTCGAACTGACTTGCCATTGTGGACAGACTCACCTTCGGACTGAGAAAGGCTTCCGATTTTTCAAATTTCTCTAATTTCTGAAGTAATTTTCCTTCACGCTCACCTCCAACAAAAGATGCTGATTTTTTTGTTTTAACATTTTCAATTTCTTTATGCTCTTGCGTTCGCTCCTCCAATCTTTCTTCAAGCTTTTGAATTGTTTTTTGGAACAAGATTTTATCATCCTTTCGCTTCTTGCCCAATTTCCAGATAAGATAGCCACCAGCTATAAGGACTGAAATAATTATTCCAACAAAAATTACAAGATAAAGTTCTCTTTTCTCTTTTTGCTCATTAGCAATTTGCATTTCAAACTTTAAAGATTCTGCAAGAGCAATCTTTTCTTCATCACTAATTTTTCCTTTTTCGGCAATGTACAAGGTATTGTATTTGGAAGCCAATCTATCATCACCAATTTTATCATAAGCCTGCGACAGAGTATAGTAAATATCGGCCTGAATATAAGATCGCTTATCCGCATTGCTTTTGGCAGCCGCTTGCAGCGTATCAATGGCTCGCTTGTACTCTTTCTGATGCAGATAAATTTTGCCCAAATAGCTGTAAGCAAATGCTTTTTCAAAGTTAGAATCGATACCGCCCTTTTCTGAATAGGCTACCACCTTATTAAAAGCTTCCTCTGCTTTTTCCCAATTAAGTTGACTGTAATATGTTTCGCCAAGCGATGAATAAATCAAGCTGTATTCCGCAGGAACCGACTCTTTTTTCTTTAACTGCTCATATTATTTAGCAAATTCTAATGCCTGATAAAGACTTTTCAATGAAGCATCATATTTTTTTTGAACATTCAGATTTTGGCCCAGTTGTGTTGAAATACGCATGGCCATGAACATTCGAGTGACTTCTTTAGGCTCACTCTTAGCTTCGTTTTGCGCTTTTACAATATAGTGGTACGATTGCTCATGAAGATTCATTTTCGTATAGAGATTCGCCAACGCCAAGTTTGAATTGATTCTGAGTTCGTAATTGTTGGTTTTCTCAGCCACCTCAATTGCTTTGGTGAGAAGTGGAATTGCCTTCGAAGCTTTCCCAATAATGCTGTACGAAGTACCAATACCAATTAGGGCATAGGATTGTTCAAGCGGTGTTGCTTCGGAATACTTAAGAATTTTATTGCCAATTTCAATCGCTTTTTCGGGATCTTCAAATTGAATCGCAAAAAGATCACCCACCCACTTGTATGCTTGTGAATTCTGAGCAAAATAGAGATGGATATTTAACGTACAAATAAAAATGAAAAAGAGTATTTTTTTTATCATTCTTTGTGAACTATTAGCGATTTAATTATTCTAAATTAGAATTATGGCAGCGCTGTAAAAATACTAAATATGTTTGTGTCAACCAATCACTATTTTGTTGGAGAAAGCGGTGCAACATTAGTAAAAACATGAATGGAAATTTAATATGCTCCTATGATATTGCGAACCCCAAAAAGCAACTCAGAAACGCCAATAAAACTTTGGCGCCTCAAACTTTGGTGAAGTGCAATGTTTGCCAATACCGCAGAATCAGATTATCAAATAATCATTGGCATAGGAAATAGATTTTTGTTCGATTATACGATGTTAGAAAGAGTTTTATCAAAGTTTTTCAATCATAAAGACGACTTCATAGTGAGATGTTTTTAAGTTACAATCTAAGACAGCTCCAAAATTTTTACAATTTCATTAAAACCTTTTGCTTTTGCGTGCTGCAAAGCCGTGATCCCTTCCCTATCCGGAATTGTTATTTCGGCACCATTCTCTATAAGAATCTGAATTATCTCTTGGTATTTTTTGGTTCCATCGCCTAAGACAACCGCTTCCATCAATGCCGTCCACCCCAACCTATTGATATGATTGATGGGAAAACCTTTGGTTTCAGCCAGCACTTTTACAGTTTCTACGTAACCACGTTCGCAAGCCGGAATGAGCGCTGTTCCATGATATCGATTAAAAACATCAAAGCGAGCTCCATTT
>JAYRQH010000361.1:0-2369 GCA_041910715.1 Bergeyella sp. | reverse complement strand
TTACCGTTTTGGTGCGTATTATGAGAAAGGAAATCTTCAGCTCAACAACAAAAATATCAATGAGTATGCTCTAACGTTAGGTGCTTCTCTTCCGTTTGCTAATACCAATATCAACCGAATGAGTTATGTGGATGTAGGCTTGGAATTGGGTAAAAGAGGGACACTGGAAAATAATTTGATAAACCAAACTTTCGTTAACTTTAAGATTGGATTAAACTTTGCTGATCTTTGGTTCAGAAAGACTGAATACGATTAAAAAATTGACACAATTTCTATCATATAAAAATATGGTTGCAATGGTATGTTGCGCTGTATTTTTTGTTTTTACCTCATGCGAAGAAAACGAGCTAGCCGATAAAGGCAAGCAGAAAACCAATTTTGCATCGGAAGTAATATTCAATGCAAATATCATTCAACATGATTCTGGTCGTGTCAGTTTACGTTTTAAAGCTCCAATTATTGAAAAGTTTTCGCATATTGATTCTCCGTTTGTAGTTGCCAAAAAAGGAATCTATCTGGAATATTTTGATAAAAAGAATTCTGAAATTCCAGGCAAAATCTGGGCTAAGCATGCGGTAATGTACGAGAAAAAGAATTTTTACGAGGCCAAAGGTGATGTGAAAATTCTAACCAACGACGGAACCTCGTTTGCCACACAAACCATATTTTGGGATCGAAATAAGAAAAAAATGTACACCAAAGACACGGTTTACGTAATGGACAATACCGGTAAAACGCTTACGGGTGTTAACGGAATGATTGCCAATGACGATTTTTCAGAATATACTTTCTTCAATAACCACGGTAATATGCCAGCGACTGGCAATATTCCTAAATTTGGGAAGTAATCTAAGTGTCTGCATATGCAAATCTACCATGCTATAGGATTGATGTCGGGAACCAGTTTGGATGGTTTGGATATCTGCTATGTTCGTTTTGAATATGATTCGGTATGGAATTTTGAAATTCTAAATGCTCAAACACTTCCCTATTCCGAAAACTGGAAAACCAAGTTGAAAGAAGCGATTCATTATTCTGGAATGGAGCTGATGCAACTACACTCGGATTACGGCTTTTATTTGGGAACACAGGTCTTAGATTTTATTACTAGAAACTATATAACGAATGTGGATGTTATTGCCAGTCATGGTCATACCATTTTTCATCAGCCGCATCTAAAGTTTACAACGCAAATTGGTGATGGACGCTGCATTAAAGAGCTCACTAATCTTCCTACTGTATATGATTTTCGAAGTCAAGACGTCCTCAAAGGAGGAAATGGCGCTCCACTGGTGCCTATTGGCGACCATCTTCTATTCAGTCAATACGATGCTTGCCTTAATTTGGGCGGATTTTCAAACATATCATTTCAACATAACGAAAATCGAATCGCATTTGATATTTGTCCCGTAAATATCGTTCTCAACCACTTTGCAAATGAATTGGGTTCCGAGTATGATGAAAATGGGAGCTACGCTCAATGTGGCAAAATAGATTATGAAATACTGGCCAAACTCAACCAGTTGGATTTTTATGGGCAAACTACCCCAAAATCGTTAGGATTAGAATGGGTTCAGCAGTATGTTTTACCCTTGCTAATCGGTCTTAATCCAGAAAATGCATTAGCGACCATTACCGAGCACGCTGCGGTGCAAATTGCTGCCGTAATGGAAGAATATCAGCTGCAAAAGGTCTTATGTACAGGCGGAGGCGCATACAACAAATTTTTACTAGAATCGATCACAAAAAAGACGAAACATCAGATGATTATTCCGTCAGCTCAAATTATCGAATCCAAAGAAGCATTGATTTTCGCATTAATGGGAGTACTTCGTCTTCGGAATGATGTGAATGTATTATCATCGGCTACAGGAAGCTCTTATGATCATTCGTCGGGTAGTGTTGCATAAAAAAATCCTGCAAGATGCAGGATTTTATTTTAAAGTTTCTCGATTTGATCGGTAAGTGAATTGATGAAATTCTGAAGCGGTTTTTCCACCATCATTTTTATAAATGGATTAAACTTTCCTTCAAATAGCAACTGTACTTCGGTTTGCTGCTCGGAAACTGGATTCATAGTTCCCGTGAGTGCAAAATCTAAACTCGAGCTTGCCGATTTAAGTACCACTTGATTGTCGGTAACTTCTTCTATTTTTAATGCAATTTCCGGCATGCCTTTTAAGCTAAACTTGAAACCATCTTCGCGGGCTTCAAATTTCTGTAGACTTTCGGGCATCAATTGCTCATAATCTTGAGGTTTTTTAAGTAATTCCTTAAGCTCGGCAACCGATTTATTTACCACTATTTTTCGTCCTTCTAAATTCATTTTTATATTTTTGTAACAACGTTTCTAAATCCTTACAAATGTA
>JAYRQH010000360.1:0-12128 GCA_041910715.1 Bergeyella sp. | reverse complement strand
TTTTAGAGATTCTTGGAAGTTCTTTTCTTGCTTTTGTTTCTTCATTTGTGGGCGAATCATTACAAAATACATAAATGCAATAAAAACACCGAATAAAAGAATCATTTGCATGCCACCACCGCCTGGGGCAGCTTGTAAAAATATGGATATCATCAAACTATATCGTATTAGGATTTAACATTCGCAGAAAAGGTAATCACCATGGGTCCTTTTTCAACATTTGCATACACTTCTGCTTGTTTGTGTTGTGCACCATCAAAACTTGACGAATCAAACTTCAACGTTATTTTTCCTTTTTGTCCTGGTAAAATAGGCTCTTTAGTATAATCTGGCGCCGTACATCCACATCCAGGAACAACTTTAGAGATAATCAGCGGATTGGTCCCCGTATTGGTAATCTCGTAATCGTGCTGTACACTTTCACCTTTTTTAACATCACCAAAATCAAAATGACTTTGTGCTAAAACAACGGTTGTTAAGGGTTTGTTAGATGCTACTTCTTCTGCTTGTGTTTGCCCTACTGTGGAGGTGTTCATTGACGCTTCATCAATTGCAGGATCTGTAGTAGTAACCTCAGAAGCAGCTGTCAATTCAGATGAATTACTTTCTTTTTTGCATGATTGGATGGTAAGTAATCCAGCCGCAAGAAAACTTGCAAATACTAATTTTTTCATATTAATTGCGATTTAAATCTTTAACGTATTTATCTAAAATACCATTAATAAATATATTCGACTTTTCTGTAGAATATACTTTTGATATTTCAATGTGCTCATTAATAATCACTCTTGAAGGTGTTAGCGGAAAATAATCCAATTCAGAGATTGCCGTAATCAGAATTATTTTGTCCATTAACGAAACGCGATCAATTTCCCAGTTTACTAATCTTTCAACTAGTTTTTTCTCTGTTGTTTCCCAATGATTTAGCGTTTCTCGCAGTAATTTGCTAGCAAATGAACGATCTTCTTCGTCTTTGATCATGCGAATGAGTGTATGGTTGATTTCGCCATCCTTCATGAATCCAATGGTTTTCTGTATCATTGAGTTCGAAATATGAAAATCATCTGCCCAGCTCATTTCTTTATCTTCAAGATGCGCGTGGAAATCATCATTTTCGGCAATATAACGAAGAAACAGTTTACCAATAAATTTCTGATCATCCTCAAACGAGTTTTCCTCAGAACTCATATAATCAGTGTAACGCTTGCCGCCCACAATCTTTTGAAAAGTTTTCACCAAAAGATCGTCGTGCAGATCCCAATTTAGTTCTTTATGCTTTGATGAAAATGCAAGCCGTTCCGAATTATTTTCGATACGCTCTATAATGCGATTTTCGATGAATTTTCTGTTGGGATTGATGTCAGACTCTGTCTTAAAATACTTCTTACTGTTAATTTCCATTTGGTCTTCCGCTAATTCTTTTAGCGCTACAAAGAAATTCAGTTGGTATATATATAGATTGAAAATTCTATCAATTTCCGAAAACATGTTTTTCTCTAAAACATCGATTTTGATGGGATTTTGGCTGTATGAGTAGATTGATTCTACCACTTTTTCGCGAATTTGTCTTCTGCCTAACATTCAAAGAGCTTTTATGAGTGCAAAGATAGTTTTTTTTTAAGAAATAGAGAATGTGCAACGAAAGGATCTTAGGAGCACAGATTTTTTTTTGCGTACTTTTGTAAGCAGTTTATAACCCTACCGAATGAAAGCACTAAAAACTTTAAATCCCTATTTCTGGAAACATAAAACACTTCTTTTTTGGGGTTTTCTTTTTATAGTTGCGAGTAATTTCTTTCTTATATACAAAGTTCAGTTTGTAGGTAAATCAGTAGACCAGTTGGCTGCTTTAGGTTCAAAAGGTTTTAATAAAGAGATTCTTATTTATGTCCTAATCTACGTAGGTTCTTCATTACTTACCGGTTTTTTTACTTTTATGATGCGCCAAACCATTATTGTAGCCTCTCGCCGGATAGAATATGAACTCAAGAACAAAATATACAGACATTATCAGGAGATGTCGCTTACCGATTTTAAGAAAACAACCATTGGTGATTTGATGAATCGACTTAGTGAAGATGTCGTGGCGATCCGTATGTATCTTGGTCCAGGCGTTATGTACGTTGTTAATCTTCTGGTTTTGCTTATCATCACAACCATCTACATGCTAAAAACGGATTTTTCGATGACTTTGTGGTCGCTAATTCCGCTCCCCATTTTGTCATTTATCATTTATAAAGTGAGTTCCATCATCAATCGAAAGTCTAAAATTATGCAGAAAAGTCAATCTGCAATTTCAACGTTTGTGACGGATAGTTTTTCGGGAATTCGAGTGATTAAATTTTTTGCAAAAGAAGTCTATATCAACCAAAACTATAAGGAAAAAGTAACCGATTATCAAGATAAAGCATTGGATCTGGCCAAAACCGAAGCTTACTTTTTTACCATAATTCTTTTTGTAATTGGTCTTTTAAATGTAGTTATTTTATATGTTGGAGGACAAAAATACATCGCGGGTGAATTAAGCGTTGGTAAAATTGCTGATTTTTTTATGTATGTGAATATCTTGATTTGGCCTTTCTCGATGGTTGGTTGGGTTACGTCGGTTAATCAGCGTGCCGAAGCATCAATGCAGCGTGTGAATGAGTTTCTGGATATGAAGTCGGAAATTCATAATACCAATTCGTCACAATATGCGATCAAAGGAGACATTGAATTTAAGAATGTCACCTACATCTATCCCAATACCGGTATCAAAGCATTAGATAATTTAAGTTTCAGTATTAAAGCTGGAGAAAGTCTTGCTGTAATGGGTAAAACAGGTAGCGGAAAAACAACAATTGCTTTGTTGCTAGCGCGTTTAATTGATCCGACATCGGGTGAAATTTTATTGGATGGCAAAAATCTTAAAGACCATAATCTAACGTTAGTACGTGATTACTTAGGCTACATCCCTCAAGAAAGTTATTTATTTTCGGACACCATTGAGAATAACATCGCTTTTGCATTGGATGAACCCAACCTAAGTACAGTTGAACAGTTTGCTAAGATTGCGGACGTTCATAAGAATATTGTAAAATTTAAAGATGAATATCAAACCATGGTAGGAGAGCGTGGCGTTATGCTATCGGGTGGGCAAAAGCAACGTATTTGTATTGCAAGAGCTTTAATAAAAAAGCCTACAATTCTTATTTTTGATGATTCACTCTCGGCCTTAGACACCGAAACCGAAGAAAATATTCTGCACAATATCGATCAACATATCGAGAGTGCAACGTCAATTATCATCACGCACCGTGAGTCTAGTGCAAAAAGAGCAGATCGAATTTTAATACTTTCTTAACATTTTTTTAGTAATATTAACATTGTATTTGCATAATTATCATAGAGTTATCTATAATTTTTAAGTCAAAATAAAAAAAATTTTGCAGTTCCGATAATTCTTTTAAATTTGTTTAGACAGATTACTAAAATTATCGTACAATGAGTGATTACAAGGAACGCCACGAAAATGAAATTTTTACGAAGGTGTTAAAAGCAGGAAGGAGAACCTATTTCTTTGATGTGCGCGAAACAAAAGCGGGCGACTATTATCTAACTATTACAGAGAGCAAGAAAAACTTCGGTGAAAATGGAGAAGCTTCTTTTGAGAAGCACAAAATCTATCTTTACAAAGAAGATTTTAAAAGTTTCCAAGATTTGTTTAAAGAATCAACCGATTTTATCGTTAACGAAAAAGGAGAGGATGTGATTTCTGAAAAGCATGATAAAGATTTCAAGGCGCGCTCATTCACCATTGATAATGACGACGAAGTTTAATCGTCGTTCTGAAACTAAACACACCAAATTTTTATTATAACGGAGGTGTCTCATACTAGAGATACCTCTTTCTATTTTTGAAATTATCAGATACCTTTTCAGTATCATGGAAAACAACAAAAACGTTCTCATTCTAGGTGCCAATTCCGACGTGGCGAAACAGGCCATAAAGCTGTATCTTCAAAAAGCTTACTTTGTGATGGCGGCCTCACGCGATTTACAGTCAATTGAGATGTTTTTAGAAGAGAATAAAGTGGACAAAATAAAAGTTAGCCTACTTTTCTTCGACGCTGCTGATTTTTCATCGCACCAGAAATTCTATGATGAACTTCCTGCAAAACCTAACATCGTCGTGTATGCGGCAGGCTTTTTAGTTCAGAATGAGCAGGCATTTCATGATTTCGATTCAACTTTTCAGATGATGAAAGTGAACTATGCGGGTGCAGTTTCCATTTTAAACATCATTGCTTTCGATAAGGCAAACAAAAATTTGGAGCGAATTATAGGTTTGTCATCACTCTCCGGTGTACGCGGACGAAAAGCTAATTTTGTATATGGAAGTACCAAATCGGCTTTTACACAGTATTTGGCAGGTTTACGTCAGGAGCTTTCTTCAAGAAATATTAAAGTGAATGCATTGGTGATTGGATATATCAACACCAAGATTAATCAAGGTATAGAACTCAACAAAAACCTAATAATGGAGCCCGATTACGTGGCGAAACATATCGTTGAAGCTGGAAATTCATTTACCATTGTTCCCAACTGGAAATGGAAAGTTATTTACTGCATTCTAAAAATTCTACCAGAAGGCCTGGTCTCCAAACTTCCGTAGCCGAATAGCACACATTTTGCAAGTTTCTCCGCATGGATAGAGGAACTTTCATTAAAACAACGACTCTCGGCATTGGTGCTTTATTCTTTTTAGGAACTCAAAATCTTTTTGCCAATTCGTCTTCTACTATAAATTTCATTGAAGAAAATCATCCCATCATAATTGTGGGTTCCGGCTATGGTGGAGCTGTTGCAGCCTTACGCCTGTGTGAAGCAGGGAAAAAAGTATGCATGCTCGAAATGGGCTTGAACTGGGAAAAATCGGGAATTCCATTTTCTAAAATGCAAAGACCGGGAAAAAGTGCAGCTTGGTTGCGCAACAAGTCCATTGCACCATTTTTTAATTTATTTTCTTTGGAGCCATTTACTGGGGCTTTAGATCGATTGGATTTTAAAGACATTAAAATCTGGGTTGGCAGAGGCGTCGGCGGAGGTTCTTTGGTGAATGGTGGTATGGCGGTGCTTCCAAAAAGGGATTATTTTGAAGAAATTTTTCCCAATCTCGACAGTGAGTTATTTTTTGATTATTATTTTCCGAAAGCCCAGCGAGAACTAAAGGTGAATGTTGCGCGAGAAGCGTTTTTAGATGAATGCAAATTTTATAAATTCAATAAAGTAGGTGAAGCAGAAGCGCATAAAGCAGGTTTCAAAACCATCCGAGTTCCCAATGTGTATGATTTCGATTATATGGAAAAAGAATACCGAAATGAAGTTCCACGATCCGCTATGGATGGCGAAGTTATCTATGGAAACAATCACGGCAAAAATTCTTTAGATAAAACTTATCTTAAAAAGGCATTGGCAACGGGAAATTTAGAAATTCTCGATTTACATTCGGTGCAGCACATTCAAAATGAAAACGAAGGTTATCGTCTGGAAGTGGATCAAATAAATACACTTGGAGAAGTTGTCGCTAAAAAAAGCATGAGCTGTAAGCAACTTATTTTGGCAGCTGGAACCATGGGAACACTGGAATTGCTTTTAAAATCTAATGCTGAAAATGGACTAAAATTACATAATGAAGTGGGTAAACATTGGGGCAATAATGGGAATTTTATGACGGGTAGAAATTGGGTACAGGCTTTTTCGGGAGGTTTGGGATTTCAGCAGTCTACGATTCCTGTGGGTGGAGTAGATAATTGGGATGATCCTAAACATACATTTTTTGCCGAATTAGCGCCTCTTCCGATGGGAATGAATGTTGCAACAGCCTTATATCTGATGATTAATAAAGTAGATCAGCCTGGAAGTGTGCACTATGATGCTTCAACGAAAAAATTAGTTTTGGATTGGTCACGAAAAAATACATCGAAAATGGAAACCAATGCCAAGTATTTTCTTCGAAAAATGAATAAGGTAAATGGCGGTACACGAAGTCATATGCTTTTCCACAACGGATTCGGTTACGATGTTTGTTACCACCCACTTGGTGGCACGGTTTTGGGAAAAGCAACTTCAGAGTTCGGAAAATTAAAAAATCACGACAATTTGTTTGTGTTGGATGGATCACTCATTCCAGCAAGTATCGGCGTGAATCCATTTCTTACCATTACAGCTTTGGTGGAATATTGTATGGAGAATTTACTCAAGCAAAATGCTTTTGCATAAAAAAAGCGAGATTCAATAACCTCGCTTCTATTTTAACTTCTGTGAATTAATTTTAAGATTTTAAATCCAACTTCAGTTCCAATTCTTCCAACTGGGCTTCTGCAACTGGCGCTGGCGCGTCAATCATCACATCACGACCCGAATTGTTTTTCGGGAATGCAATATAATCTCTAATCACTTCGTTACCGTCAAGAATTGCCACCAATCTGTCAAAGCCGAAAGCTAAACCTCCGTGTGGTGGCGCTCCGTATTTAAAGGCGTTCATTAAAAATCCAAACTGCGCCTCTGCCTCTTCTTTGGTAAAGCCTAACAAATCAAACATTTTCGATTGCAAGTCCTTATCGAAAATTCGGATAGATCCGCCTCCAATTTCGTTTCCATTTAATACCAAATCGTAGGCGTTGGCTCTGGCTTTACCAGGATCGGTTTCCAGTAAACTAAAATCTTCGGTTTTCGGAGAAGTGAATGGATGATGCATTGCGTGGTATCTTCCCGTTTCTTCATCCCACTCCAACAAAGGGAAGTCAATCACCCAAAGCGGAGCAAATTCGTCTCCTTTTCTAAGACCTAAACGATTTCCTAATTCCATTCTCAAAGCCGAAAGTTGTGCACGTACTTTGTTTTCAGACCCAGAAAGAATCAACATTAAGTCACCCGCTTTTGCGCCAAATTCATCAACAATTTTCTTCAAATCATCTTCGTTATAGAATTTGTTTACAGAAGAAGTAATCGTTCCATCGGCTTGATATTTTACCCAAACCATTCCTAAAGCACCAATCTGAGGGCGTTTTACCCAATCGGTTAACTCATCGATTTGCTTTCTCGTATAGTCTGCAGCACCTTCAACATTGATTCCCACAACCAATTCAGCATCATCAAAAATTTTGAAATCCTTGCCTTTCGTTAATTCATTCAACTCGTGAAACTCCATTCCAAAGCGAATGTCTGGTTTGTCATTTCCGTATTTTTTCATGGCATCCGCAAACGTCATTCTCGGGAAAGCGCCAAAATCTTTACCTGTAATGTCTTTCAAAAGTGATTGTGTCATGCCTTCAAAAACATTCATAATGTCTTCCTGTTCTACAAAAGCCATTTCGCAATCGATTTGCGTAAATTCTGGCTGTCTGTCTGCGCGCAAATCTTCATCGCGGAAACACTTCACAATCTGGAAATATTTGTCCATTCCACCCACCATCAACAGTTGTTTAAAAGTCTGTGGCGACTGTGGAAGAGCGTAAAACTGTCCCGGATTCATTCTGCTTGGCACCACGAAGTCTCTAGCGCCTTCGGGTGTAGATTTTATTAAAACTGGTGTTTCAACTTCAATAAAACCCTCGTCTGAAAGATAATTTCGAACCTTTTGAGCCATCTTGTGACGGAAAATCAGCTTGTCCTTCACAGGATTTCTTCGGATGTCCAAATAGCGGTATTTCATTCTCAATTCTTCGCCACCATCGGTTTCGTCTTCAATGGTGAACGGTGGAAGTTGAGATTCATTTAAAATGTTAAGTTTGTCCACCAAAATTTCGATGTCGCCCGTTGGAATTTTCGGATTTTTCGAAGCTCTTTCAATTACTTTTCCATGAACTTGAATCACAAATTCACGACCCAATTTTTTTGCTTCTTCCATTAATTCAGCAGTCGAGCGGTCTTGGTCGAACACCAATTGCGTAATTCCGTAACGATCTCGAAGGTCGATCCAAATCATAAAACCTTTGTCGCGAATGGTTTGAACCCATCCAGAAAGTGTAACTTCTTCATTAAGATTTTTCAGCGTTAGTTCGCCGTTGGTGTATGTACGGAACATTTTTTAATAGATGTTAGATGTTAGACATGAGATTTTAGACTTTTTAATAGTCAAAATTTCAAAGTGCAAAGATAGGGATTTTGTAAGAAAATCGTTGGAATTTTCCTACAGCAATATCTTTATTTTACGCTCCAAAAGTGAGTAATGTACCCGCGGGATCAATAATGGAAAACTCTTTCTGTCCCCAAGGTTTGGTTTCCAATTTTCCGTTGGGATGAATTTTTACGCCATGTTCTTGCAAACTCATATATAAGTTTTCAATATCGGAAACTCTGATGTACAACATAAAATCTGATTTTTCTTTAATTAATTCAGGATAATGAAAAAAGTGAATTTCCAAACCGTCTTTTTCCATCAGCAGATAATCACCATAATCTGAAATTAATTTAAAATCCAGTTTTGAAACGTAAAAATCAACTATTTCTCGTTTCTCTATAAAGGGAATCTTTGGTATGATGGCAGTGAACATATTATTCTACAATTAGTAATTCGTAGCAAATTTAGTATTCTGTTAAAATACATTCCCTAAAAAATTTTTAATTTCGAAAGAATGAAGATTTTGTATTCTATTCAAGGTACTGGCAATGGACATCTCAGTCGCGCACGAGAAATTATTCCTCACTTAAAGAAATACGGAGAACTGGATTTGTTGGTGAGTGGGACGCATGCTGAGGTGGGTTTGGAAGATGAAATTAGATTCCGTTTTAATGGATTTGGGTTTGTTTTTGGTAACAAAGGAGGAATTGATTTTAAGGAAACGTGGCGGACTTTCGATTTGCAACAATTTTTGAATGATTGCAAAAATCTTCCCGTTAAAAACTACGATGTGTTAGTTAATGACTTCGAACCCGTTACTGCTTGGGCTTGCAGCTTTCAAGGCAAAAACAGTGTTGCTTTAAGTCATCAATCGGCGTTCTTATCCCCAAAAACTCCTCAACTAAAAGGATTTCACTGGGGAAAATACATTATGAATCACTATGCTCCCGCAAGTTCTAAAATCGGTTTTCATTTCCAAAAATATGACGATTTTATTCATACTCCGGTAATACGAAAGGAAATCCGTGATTTGAGACCAAATAATTTAGGCCATTATACCGTATATCTTCCTGCGTATTCAGATGCATTTATTTTGAAGTTGATACAGAATTTTCCACGCATCCAGTGGCATATTTTCTCAAAACACTCAAAGACCAAATATGAAATAGCAAATGCAAAAATAGCACCTATCAATAATGTTGAATTTTTAACTTCCTTAAATGACTGTTGCGGATTCTTAACAGGTGGTGGATTCGAAGGTCCCGCGGAGGCACTCTTCTTGGGAAAAAAGCTCTTGGTGGTTCCCATGCATAGGCAGTACGAACAGCAATGCAATGCATTGGCTTTGGAAAAAATGGGTTTTTCGGTAGTTTGGAGAGAATCCGAGTTTTTAGAGAAAATGAAAATGTGGATTGGTAGCGATCAACAGGAAATAGTTTATTTTCCTGATGAAACAGAATCAATTGTACGCTCAATCTTTGAGCAACATATTTAGATTTTTTCCTTTATAAATCTGTTTTTTAGTTTTCAAAAAATTTGTAACTTCGTATAAATCATCAAAATATCATTTATGGGAAAAGGAGATCAGAAATCGAGACGAGGTAAAATTAACGCCGGTAGTTACGGTAAAAGAAGACCGCGCAAAACGGCAAAAGCAGCTCCGGTAGCAACAGAAAAGGTGGCGAAAGCACCAAAAGAAGACCTTGAAAAAATGGAAACTAAGCCGAAGGCAACTAAGCCAAAAGCAACCAAGGAAGCGCCGGCAACGGAGAAAGCTACCGCGAAAAAAGCAACAAAAAAGACCGAAGAATAAACTTCGGTCTTTTATTTTGATAGTAGGGTTGGCTATTTTCCTCCTAAGATGCTTCCCAATAAGCCTCCAAGGCCACCTTGTTGTGATTGTTGTTGATTTCCGCCACCCAGAACGCTTCCTAAAATGTCATTTAGTGGGTTTCCAGAAGACTGTTGCTGATTTCCTCCTCCTAGAACACTTCCTAAAATATCATTCAACGGGTTGGAGTCTTGCTGTTGAGCTTGCTGCGATGCACCACCTAAAATCCCGCCTAGCAAATCTCCCAATCCTCCAGCGCCAACATTGTTCTGTTGTTTTTCTTTGCCGATGTATCCCATGATAACGGGCGCTAACATCGCTAAAATAGGTCCAACCTTATCCATTGAAATTCCAGTATTCTCAGAAAGCTGATTTTCCACCGATGCTTTGTTGCTTCCAAAGATATGATCCAAAATAGAACCACCTTCTGCTTGTCTATTTTCTGCTTGAGAAACATCATTCAGGATACTTCCGTCATGATCTCTTTCCAGAGCACTATTTAGAGCTTCGGCTTCTTTTTGGTCTTGAGACTTTTTTCTCAAATACGAGATAATCAACGGTGCGGCAACCGCTAGTAAAGCGATTACTTGATTTTTGTTGATTCCGAATTTGTTTTCTGCTTGATTAGCGACTTGGTTTCCTGCAGTACCACCAATGAGATCGAGTAGGTTCATAATTTTTTTTGTGTTAATTGTTTGTTTATTTTTTTTCGTGCATTTTTTGTATCAAAAAATATTCCGCAATATTAATTTTTTAAAATAGGAACGTTGGAGCATGCTTCACCAAACATCAATGCTTTTACTATGGGGCGCAGTATCTCCACGAGTTCAACATAGGCATTTTCGGGAATCGTGTTGTCGGAACATCCTTTCACTAAAACACGCTTATCTCTAAATGCTTCAAAATTATAGTCGCGTAAGGCATCATGCATGAGCAAAACTTCCAATTGTTGCTGATCTCCGTATACCACTTTTTGTGCTGCTTCTGCAAGTTTTGAGGTCAATAAAAAATACGCCCATAAAGGAACGATGGCATCTGCCGAATTATAAATGTATACAAAATGTCCCTGATATTTTTGGACCTCTAAGTTTTTTATTTTTTCTCTAAAATCTTTTTCTTTCAGAATGAGACCTTCGTACAAGAAGTCCTTAAGATCAATGCCGGTACGTTGTCCTTTTGGCAGCAATTCTGATATGTCGAAGTTCATCAAACCACTGTCGGCAACCCGGTTTTTTATTTCATATTCTTCGTTCATCTTTTTTCTAACTTTAAACAAATTTACGCTTATTTTTGCGTACACAATAGCGCGATGTCTATCGTTTATCAAGTATCATTATGAAATATTACATCATTGCAGGCGAAGCTTCTGGCGATTTGCACGGAAGCAATCTCATGAAATCCATTCAGAAACAGGATTCTCACGCAGAGTTTCGTTTTTGGGGCGGTGATCTAATGCAGCATGTTGGTGCAACACTTGTAAAACATTATAAAGATCTCGCTTTTATGGGCTTTGTCGAGGTGGCGATGAATATCAAAACGATTCTCAAAAATATTGATTTGTGTAAAGCTGATCTGAAATCGTATCGCCCTGATGTATTGATTTTAATTGATTATCCAGGTTTCAACTTGCGAATTGCCGAATTTGCCAAAAGTCAAGGAATACGCGTCGTGTATTATATCTCTCCTCAGCTTTGGGCTTGGAAAGAAGGACGTGTAAAAACCATTCGAAAGTTTGTGGACGAAATGCTTGTCATTCTTCCGTTTGAAAAGGATTTCTATAAAAAACATGATGTCGAAGTTGAATTTGTAGGACATCCGTTATTGGACGCGATTTCCAACTTACCAAGTATTAATGTTGAGGATTTTAAAGTAAAAAACGGACTTAATGAAAAAGAAATCATTGCTTTACTACCAGGATCGAGAAAGCAAGAAGTCGAAAAAATGCTGGAAGTGATGTTGTCTGTTCAATCGCATTTTCCAGATTATCAATTTGTTATTGCGGGAGCACCAAGTTTATCCAAAGAATTTTATCAAAAATATGTGGACGATTCGGTTCATTTTGTTTCCAACAAAACCTATGATTTGCTCCGATGCTCAAAAGCAGCATTGGTAACTTCAGGAACAGCTACTTTAGAAACGGCGTTACTAAATGTGCCCGAAGTTGTTTGTTATCGAGGAAATTTTATTTCCTAT